>CAJAAV010000041.1 GCA_903937835.1 uncultured Chlorobiaceae bacterium
GATTACTATGAAGAGCAATACCAGAAAAAAGTTTTCAAGAACTTGAAACGAACGGCAGAATCATTTGGATATACCCTGCTGAAGAACGAACAAACTATTTCGGCAGCATGAGTTTCTTAGGAAAGCAATTGACCGGTCAACAGGTTTAATGAACCCTGATCTGGCCGTACAGTACATTATTGAGACGCTCAAGGGGCTTGAATGTATTCATGCTCATAATATTGTGCATCGCGATTTAAAACCAGCAAATATTCTACTGAAGGAAGAGGGAAACGGCAAGCTGATACCCATCATCACCGATTTCGGTCTTGCTAAAAAATATTCCGATGCTGGAGGCTCATTGATGACTCAGGCAAATGTTGGTATGGGTACAATCATGTACATGTCGCCAGAGCAGATTAAAGATGCAAGAAGTGTCAGGGAACCTGCTGATATCTATTCCACAGGGGTCATTCTTTATTATCTCCTTACCGGTAAATATCCCTATCATTTTCCTACGCAACGGGAAATTGACAGATTTCTGAGCCAAAACAGGTCAATGGCAAAAAACAAGAGAGAGGCGCTGGATTTGCTACTGCTTCAGGAAGGAATGAAAAGCCCCTATGTAATTATTTTGACGCAGGAACAGATACCAATACGGAAACGTAATCCTGCCATTTCGAGTACACTGGCAACAGTGGTGCATAGGGCCATAAAGAAAGAGATTTCTGAACGGTATCAGTCAGCAAAAGAGTTCAGGCACGCTTTGGAAAATGTCGTGTAAAGGTGAAGATAAAGCTGTTTGTCATTGAAAATGCTATAACGACGTTTTATTATTATCAGTTAACAGCAACATACCCAATAACCTGAAAAAGAGATCATACGATGACAAGCCTGCATGACAAGCCGTTTATCCTCTCACAAGATACATTTCTTGCATCACAGATATTTAACCTTGATCAAATACCTGTGAAAATAACCATTCAGCTCCATAAACTTCCTGATCAAACAAGCAACGAGTACTTTGTTTCTTTAAGTCACTTTATACAAACACCTTCACGAAAACCAGCACCGCCTGTCAATCAGTTGAATCAAACGCTTGTATCGGAATCGGATAACGACAAAGCATTTACAACGATAAGAAAGTCATTTTTGGCTGCATACGAAGAAGCAAATGAGGAGAGACATTTGATGCCAGATAACAGTTGGCTTATTCCTAATAGTGAGTTTGTGGAGTTCAACAAGAAAAAGGTGCAGTGAGCTGCTTATGCCGGATTTATCTGTTTCAGCCAAAATAGCATTTCGCCTTGCTGCCGCTGAGGCGAAGGCGCTTCAACAAGAAAATATTGATAGTGAGCATTTGTTTCTCGGACTGTGCAAGCTTGAAGCGATTCTGCAAATAGAACGTCATGCGATAACTGGTCTTGATGACCATCAGTGGGGTATGGCTCTGGAAGAGATTGCGGCATTCAGAGATTTTCTGGCCTCGGTTGCTTTTGATCCACAACATGCTCGTCGTCGGCTGCGAAAAATATTACATGAATCAGAACCATGTACCGAAAATTTTTCCGGGCATCGCACGCAACGTTGCAGAGATCTTTTTGCACAGGCAGAGACAATGTGCAGGGAATTGTCTATCAAGGCTATGTTGCCGCAACATCTATGGTCGGCTCTTGTAGAACAGCCCTCATTATCGCTTGATCGGCTTTTTTCTGAAATGGCGGTGAAAAGGTCGGATTTGCAATTCACGCCTATCGAAGAGTTAAAAAATGACGAAGAGCATGAGCTACCTCTATCAAATGAAAAAAGCAATACACCTATTCTGGATCAATTTGGCAGAGATCTGACACAATTGGCCAGTGATGGAAAACTTGAACCTGTTCTTGGTCGCAGCAATGAGATAAAGAAAATTGCACAGGTTTTGATGCAGAAGAAAAAGAACAACCCAATTCTTATAGGGGAAGCCGGGGTTGGAAAAACAGCGGTAGTGGAGGGCTTTGCTCTGAAAGTTGTGGAAGAGAGTGCACCAAAGCAAATCAGGAATTTCAGGGTTATTGAGTTATCAATGGCCGCTCTGGTTGCTGGCACCAAATATCGTGGAGAATTTGAAGAGAGGTTGGATGGGTTGATTAAGGAGGCCTCTGCTGATCCGAATACAGTTTTATTCATTGATGAAATACATACGCTCGTTGGGGCTGGGGCTGGCAGTGGTTCAATGGATGCTGGCAATATCATGAAGCCTGCTCTTGCCAGAGGTACCATAAAATGTATCGGGGCAACGACCACGGCTGAGTATCGCAAGTCAATTGAAAAAGATCCAGCATTGGAAAGAAGGTTTCAGGTCATCTGGGTGGATGAGCCGACGAAAGAGGAGGCGATACTCATGTTGAGAGGCATCCGAAAAAAATTAGAAGAGCATCATGGCGTTGTCATTAACGATGACGTGATTGCAAAGGCTGTAGAACTTTCCATGCGATACATCAATGATTTCAGACTGCCGGATAAGGCAATAGACATTCTTGATCAGGCATGTGCAAGAATGATGTTAAAAACATTTACTCCAGAGATCGTTTTCGCCACTGAAAATGCGACACTGACAGTCGATGATATTGTGCGAGTGGTGGCAGAACGATGCAAAATTCCAGTCGGGACCCTGACTATTGAGGAGCAGGAACGGTTCCTGAGCATTGATGATGCTTTGAAACAAAGAGTTATAGGGCAAGATCATGCCATCAGGGAAGTCGGCAAAGCGATCAGGAGTGCCAAAGCTGGACTCAATGACCCGAATAAACCAATTGTCTTTCTATTTGCTGGTTCTACAGGCACTGGCAAAACTGAACTTGCCAAGGCTCTTGCGGAGTTTTTGTTTCATGATGCGAACCGTTTGATATCTTTTGATATGTCAGAATATCAGGAGAAACATTCCGTTGCCAAGCTGATCGGTTCACCTCCAGGATATGTCGGTTATGAAGAGGATGGACAATTGACCGGCAAAATTAGGTCAAACCCCTATTCGGTTCTCCTTTTCGATGAAATAGAAAAAGCACATCCAAGCATTTTCGATATTTTCCTTCAAATTTTTGATGAAGGACGATTGACTGACGGTCACGGACGACGGGTTAACTTTTCGGAGTCGGTTATTATTCTGACAACAAACCTTGGAAGCAATATTGGGCAACAGCAAAGCAGAGACAGAAACCCTTTTGGGTTTCAGAGAGAGCCTGCATCGTCAGCTTTGACACCTTCCAACAGGGATGGAATCAGCGATACATTGAAAGAGTATGAACTGCACATCAGAAAAGCGATTGAGAGTGCGTTCAGACCTGAATTTTTGAACAGAGTGCAGAAACAAATCACCTTTTATCCGCTTGCACCAGAAACGGTAAGACAAATTATTACCCTGAAAATTTTGCCAGCCCTCAATAATCGCCTGATCCCAAGAGGGATACAGGTACTCTTATCTGAAGATGCTGTCACGTATTTGATGAACATTGGTTATAAAGAAGCTTTTGGAGCCAGAGAGATGCAGCGCGTTTTCGATCAAAATATTTCAGAGCAGTTATCTCACATGATACTGAAAGGAGAAGTGAGTGCTGGGCTGATTGTTAGAGTAACAGCAAAGAGTCAGGGGCTTCAGCTTATGGTCGATTGAGTTTTCAGAGTTATTACTATAGGTCAAGCGGAAAAAATCCTTGAAATAAAGGGTACCAAAATGTATAACTGGTTTATTTTTAATAAAGAACCCCGCCGCAAGCAGCGGGGTATTTTGAAGAGAATTCTATCATACGTTACGCCTCAAGAGGCGGGGAATATGACCCATAGAGATTCA
>CAJAAV010000042.1 GCA_903937835.1 uncultured Chlorobiaceae bacterium
ATGAACAAAAAACACACCATGGTGGTGCCAACACTTTTTTTAAAAACGCCAACTTGTTATAGTAGAGGTAGTTGCGTTTTTGAATTGTAGAAGACGAGTTAGAGGGAGGCAAACTGAGCCTCGAACAGAAGCGGGATCTTATCCATCGTCTAACTTCAGTTGCATCTGAGGTTACCAGTATACCACCCGCATACTTTACTGTACTGATCAGGGAACAGGATGATGCTAATCTTGGCATCGGTGGAGATACCGTCGAAGAAATGAAAGCAAGGCTGAAAAAATGAACCGCATCGGTACGAAGCTGATGATTGAGGATGAGGAGTCAACTCTGCATTTCCCATTAATAAGCTTACAACTTATTTCCAAAGATGATACATGGATGCCGACCGACCGAAAAAAACGGGTGGTCAAATCATGTGACGACCCTCTGGTGAGGATACGCATCAAACTGATTACAGCGACACTATTTGCTTGTGCAATAATTCTCTCCTTTTCCTGTCCTCTTTGGAGTGCTGAATCGAATGTTGAAAACACGATCAAGCAATTCATAAACGTTGTTGCCAAAAAAGACCGGAAGGCGTTAGCTCATTTAGTGTCCTACCCGCTACAACGACGGGCTCCCCTTTCAAGCATAGACAACCCAGAACAATTCCTTGAAGTTTATGACGAAATCCTTGATGAAAAGATAATAATTGCGATTTCCACCTCCCGCGCTTCATCCGATTGGTCAGAGATGGGGTGGAGAGGCATTATGTTCCAAAACGGATTATTGTGGCTTGACGAAGAAGGGAGAATAACTGCAATCAACTATGAGACAGAAAAGGGAAAGCGAAAGCGTGCCGAACTGATTAAAGCTGACAGGTGCAATGTAAACAACAGCTTGCGTAACTTTGCAGAGCCTGTTCTTGAATGGGAAACCGCAAAATTTCGGATTCGCATTGATCGCCTTACTGACAACAAGTTCCGTTACTCGGCTTGGCCCGTCAATAACAAAACTACTGAACAGCCGGACTTAGTGCTGCGTAACGGTTCCATTACCTTCGACGGAAGTGGTGGAAATCATCATTACGATTTTGAAAGCGGACCATATCACTATCGCTGCATTGTGAACGTCATCGGTGCCGAAATGGACCCGCCGGGAGAGCTGCAGGTTACCAGGCTTGACAAAGTCGTCTTGAGTCAACCTGTAGTAAAAGTCATTACGGGCAGGTGAAACAGACTTCAAAAGGGGTTTATTCGCCGATAATCTTGATGAGCACCCGTTTTTTTCTATTTCCGTCAAACCGGCTCATCAGGGAGGAAATTATACGTCATCCATTCTACCTTTCGATGTAAAGGGTTATAAAAACTCCTTATTCCAATCTATAAACTACATACTGTCGTTGTTTGCGTCCGCGTTAAACCGCCAGTTAGACCGCACGTTACATCGCCTCTATGGTGGTGACTATAGCGCTAACTGCGGCTGGATTAAGCGTGAGTTGGATGTGACCTATGCCAGGCACCAGGGTGACTGGCCACGATTGGCCTTGATTGCGAAAGATCTTCTCAAGCGCCGCCGTCTCAAAGACCTCGTCACTTGCACCGGCAACCACCTTTACCGGTTGATGAACTGCCCTGATATTTGCCTCGTAATCCTGCAAGGGCCCAAAATTGGCTGTCAAGGAAAATGTGTAGGTAGAGGTCAGGAAACTTTTGGCTTGCTCGCTGAGTGCGAAGTTGATGACGGGCAGGTCGTTGAAGATGCGCAGGCCTAAGTGGTTCAAAAAAGTGAGGCCGATGATGCGGGGGATGCCCACCTTGACCCACCCTCCGCTGTCGGGCCGAGAGTTGGGTGCACGTGAACTCAAAAACGGTGAAAGCAGCACGTAGTTCTGAAAGGCGTTTTGACGCTGACTCCCTGCGACCCGCAGCACAAAACCACCTCCAGAGGAGAAACCTGCGAGCGTGGCTGGTTTGGCAAGTGGCACCGCCTTGACAAACGAATCCAGGTCGTCCTCAAGCTGACCAATATAGGCAATCGTGCCCTTTGGCCCCGAGGCACCATGGCCACGCATGTCCAATGCGTATGCTGCGTAGCCAGCATTGGCCAAGGCCTTTGCGATCACATGCATGCTGGTGCTGCTGCCCGATGAGCCATGCACGAGCACCACGCTTCCTCTCAATGCGGTGCCACGTCGGGGCGCATATCGGCGATAGGCAAGTTCAGCTCCGTCTCTGGCCTTGTATCGGAGTAGTGAGGGCAAGTCTGAAAAGTCAACTGCCTTGAACGGATCGTTGATGCTTACCATCGGCTTAGGAGAGCCTGGCCCACCAAATATAATTGCGGCGGCGAACACGACAGTGATTATCCCAACGAAGACGATGGCAGTTTTGACGACGGCGGAGAAGCTCATATTGTGAGGTCTAACGAGATGAGGAATACGAATCACCACGTTTGTGTCGCAGACTCGATTGTTACGGCCATTGTCGCGCGCAACCAATCGAACCGTTTCTTCAGCACATCAAACTCTGCTCCGGAGGTGATGAACGTCGCTTTGCCTTTGATCAAACAGCCTGCGCCCTGACCGTGTAGTCCCTTTACCTTGCTGCTTGCTATGGTGATGAGCACATTGGGGTTATACGCCACGTTGGCCTCTGTCTTGTTCATGTAACCGGCAGGTATCAACAAGCGACCATCCTCGGACATTGCCAAATAGGCATTCCAGGTGTTGACCAAATGAGGGCCGTCTTCTCCTATGGTCGCAATGGCAACTACTCCATCCGCCTTCATCAGTTCTGGCAGTACTTCCGGTATCATGTTGTCTCTCCGTTGGTTATGTGTTGATAATGCAGAAGTAACCGGCGCTTCGCAGCTTTATTGCGCAGCGACCGTGTTGACTGACGGGTTGGACGTTTTCAGATGCCTTGCTAACTTGAAACCTATTTTTTCTGCAAGTAATACAGGAACCGCATTTCCAATTTGACGCATAGCCTCACCCCACGCGCCTTTGATGACGAAATCATCAGGAAAAGTTTGAATTCGCTTTGCTTCAAAGGTTGTCAGGTATCGAACTCGTCCATCATTGAAGCGGATCATATTTTCGCCGCCAGGGACCCCGTGCCCACCAGCTTTAATTGTTTTTGACGGCCAATCAAAATCACTACCAGTATGCCCTGGATAGGTACGGGCACCATCCCGAAAGATGTGGTCGTTTATTCCATGATCTGATTTTGGGTCTGGCATATCATATAAAGCATCTCGCATGGTCTGCCATGGCAATAATTCTGGTTCAAACATTCCGTACTTGTCTCTTAGTCGAGATATTTTCTCTCTCAGAGATGCGTCTACATCAGGTTGTAAGAGTTTAGGCACTTTGTGGCGCGACCAGTATTCGCCCGTTACGTACATGTCCCAAAGAAGCTTGTCTTCTGAGTGTGTTTCAACAGGGAATGTCCAAGGCAATGAGATGTCTGCCCTTGTTCCAACAATCACAACCCGCTCTCGTGTTTGTGGTACGCCATAATCCGCCGCATTTATCAGTTTGAACTGAACGTTGTATTTTTTTCCTGGATATGAAAGCCTGCCAATATTGCGAAGTTCATCAAGGTGGCATTTCCAGTTGGTGTTCTTGCCTGACATAAAATCCGGGTGACTTAATCTGAGGATTATGTATTCAAAATACTCGGAAAAAGTTTGGCGAAGCAGGCCTTTTACATTTTCAAATATAAATGCTTTTGGCGCGAGTTTTTCGATAGCACGTATAGCATAAGGAAACATGTCCCGGTTGTCCTGGTCGGCTCTGTGCTTGCCGCCCAGTGAAAATGGTTGGCATGGCGGACCTCCTGCAACAATATCAATATCCTCAAGGCTATTTAGATCAAAATCTTTTATGTCGCCAAAGAAGACACGCGCAGGATCGAAATTTTCAGAAAGGGACTCGCAGGCATGCCGATTAAACTCAACAAAGGCGGTATGCTCAAATCCGGACAGCTCCAGGCCTTTTGCCAGACCGCCTGCACCTGAAAAAATTTCAAGAGTTTTCATTGCGACGGCCCCAACTTCTTGAGGTGAAGGCGAATATTAAAAATTATGGTGTTTTTTTCGGCATGTTTTCCATTGCACTTATTCGCCCA
>CAJAAV010000043.1 GCA_903937835.1 uncultured Chlorobiaceae bacterium
ATGAACAAAAAACACACCATGGTGGTGCCAACACTTTTTTTAAAAACGCCAACTTGTTATAGTAGAGGTAGTTGCGTTTTTGAATTGTAGAAGACGAGCTTGAGTATGCCGATGACAGCAATGGCGATATAGGATACGCCATCGAAACGTCTTATGAGATGCTGTACACTCTTGCAGCCTCTCAGCCCGATGAAGATATCCGGAAGCTGATCATTGACTATGCTCTTTCAGCGGTTGATAAAAGAATATATGCCGACTGGGACTGGCATGTTGGCATGTTACGAATTGTCGCCATGCTTCTGAAAACCGAAGAGGAAATTGAGTCTCTTTGCAAACAACTTGATAGATCGCAAAGGTCAGAGTACGAAAGGGAAGAGGCGCAAAGCATCAACTATGAAGTCATCCTTAAAACGAAGGGCGAAAAAGAGGCTGAAGACTTTCTGGAAGCAAATATAGCTAACCCGGAATTACGGAGAAAGGCACTTCAGACTGCCATGGAGCGAGGGAATTACAGTAAATCCATTTTGATAGCTCAAGGAGGGGTGGATTATGATAAAAACAAAAAGCCAGGACTGGTAATAGAGTGGTATAACTGGTTATTGAAAATAGCTCAGGCTCAAGGCGAGAAAGAGAAGATTATAGCCTATGCGCGCCATTTGTTTATTGAGAATTTCATGCCTGAACAGGATTATTACGCCATTTTGAAACAACATGTACCGCCCGACACCTGGGTGGCGTTTTTGGAGAGGGTGATACAGGATATTGTCGCAAAAAAGAGATGGTTTGACAAAGAACAAGTCGCCGGTATTTTCATCAAAGAAGGTTGGATGGAGAGGCTTTTGGAGCTGGTACGAAAGTTTCCTGACTTGCAGACTATCGGGCAGTACGAAACACATCTTGCTGAAAAATATACTCCTGAAGTTGTTGAGCTCTATGTCAATGCACTTCTTGCGTACATGAAAACCAATGTGGGAAGGAGCCACTACAAAGAGGCATGCAGGTATCTCCGGAGAGTGATCAAGCTTGGCGCGCGAGAGAAGGCAAACGAAGTGATGTTGTTTTTCAGGAGAGAATATCGTCAGCGAAAAGCATTGATGGAGGAGTTAGATAATGTGTGACAGGATGCACGGTTTCTGCATTGAATTTCCAGGGAGCTGCTTATCCTGCATGAGGCACCCTTCTCCATCGACGCTGATCGGGAACCCGGTTACACGTTTAAACAATACTTCAAATCCTGAATTATCATGACTTCTGATCGAATCACAAATTTTCTGGAAGCTCTCTGTATTCTCGGAGAAGAGCGCTACAATCTTGTGCAATCATTGCGAAAAGAGGTGCTTGCCTTGGACGAATCGATTTCCGAGGAGGTTAAATACGGAGGTATCCTGTTCAGTGCGGTTAAACCCTTTTGCGGTATTTTCTCCTACTCGAAGCACGTTTCGCTTGAGTTCGGGGAGGGCGCTTCACTTCCTGACAAACACGGGGTGCTTGAGGGTGAAGGAAAATTGCGTCGTCATATCAAGCTTTTGAAGCAGGAAGAGATTGAATCCCGGCATGTCCGTGAATATCTTGCGCTGGCATTTAACGCAGCCAGGAGTGCGTGAGACCTCACAAATGGCAGCGCTTACGATACATGGTGCTGTCGTTGGGATTGAGGCCGATTATTATGCCTCTTGCTACCAATGTGCCCAAAACAGCAAACCTTGCAGTCGATCCTGCATCAATTCCTGACGAGCTTGTGTTTTGTGTTCAGGCTTGTATTGAAGCAGTTCAGCATGTCGTGAAGAGAGACTGTCTTGTTCTGGATGCTTCAAATGAAATTTTCGATGAATACCGCCAACAGCTTTCGATGTTTCAATAATAGCGACTGTTACCTCATTTTTCATAACCGACAATGTTTTGGTTTTCCTGCTAACTCACAAACGAGGATACGCTCTTTTGCTGATTTCAGGAACAAGGATCTGTTACGATGAATGAGAGCGTTTTTGAATGCACCATATCAATCGACCGATAGATGTTACGAACGTTCGCAGGGGCGTATTGCAAGACGACCCTGCAATAAAAACATAGAGGAAATAACATCATTGACTATTAATTCTGATTTTGTATTATAATGGCACATTTTTAAGACGGACTGTAAATTAAGGTGGCAGATTTGTTGCTATCGAAGAGATTAGGCGCTGACAAATCTGGAGAGATGAACATGTTCAATCGACGTGCAATAGAAGAGATAAAGGCATGGTACAACCAGAGCAAACGCAAGCCACTGGTCATACGCGGTGCACGACAGGTTGGCAAAACAACGGCGGTACGGCTGGCGGCAAGTCAACTCTCGGTGGATATTATAGAAATCAATCTGGAGCGCCATCAAGAGCTTGAGCCTCTGTTTAACAGCTACAAGCTGGATGATTTACTGTTTAACGTGTCGCTCATCAGCGGCAAAACCATCATTCGACAGAGCAAAGGCATCCTGTTTCTGGATGAGGCCCAGGCAACACCCGCTGCCTATTCGTGCTTGCGATACTTTTGGGAGGAGATGCCGGAGCTTGCCGTTGTTTTAACCGGATCATTACTCGATCAAGTACTGCATGACGACAAGCTCTCGACTCCGGTCGGGCGTGTTGAGCACCTCTTTATCCCTACAACGTCACTTGATCAGTTAACC
>CAJAAV010000044.1 GCA_903937835.1 uncultured Chlorobiaceae bacterium
AAGAGTTAGATGAAAATTCAGTTGTTCGGAATTTCCGAACAACTGCCAATGACGGCAAAGAATATTTGATAACGCACTATGCGTTGCCAATGATATTGGCTATTGGTTTTCGTGTGCGGAGTATGCGAGGGACACAGTTCAGACAATGGGCTAATCGTCACCTCAGTGAGTATATGGTAAAGGGCTTTATCATGGATGATGAACGGTTGAAAAATCCCGATGGTCGTCCAGATTATTTTGACGAAGTGCTGGAACGTATCAGAGATATACGTGCATCGGAAAAGCGTTTTTACCAAAAAGTTCGAGACCTCTTCGCACTGTGCAGCGATTACGATTCGAGCGACAAAGCTACACAAATGTTTTTTGCAGAAATACAAAATAAGTTACTGTTCGCTGTAACCGGACAAACAGCCGCAGAGATCGTTGCAACGAGGGCTAATGCAGAAAAGGTAAACATGGGGCTGAACACATGGAACGGTACAATTGTGCGCAAACAAGATATTTATACCGCAAAAACTATTTAACTGCTGATGAACTTGATACCTTAAACCGATTGGTTATGGTCTTTCTCGAAACTGCTGAACTTCGAGCAAAAAAACGTATGGAGACTACAATGGATTATTGGCGTAACAATGCCAATAACGTAATAGAATCTAATGAGTTCGCACTGCTACAAGGCAAAGGATCAATCAGCAACACAACAATGGAACAACTGGCACTTGACGAGTATGAAAAATTTAATGCACAGCGCAAGGCATGGGAGGCAAAACATGCCGATAAACAAGATGAAGATGAGCTAAAGAAGCTTGAATCGAAAGTAAAAAACAAGCACGAAAAGTAATTTCCATTAATTTTGAATCAAAAAATTTTAAAAGTGTCGACTGTACATCGACTATGGCAAAGACAAGTTCGTTCAGAGCGATATTGAAGCTATCTGCCAAACTGATCCGCAAGTCTATTTTGCCGCAAGTGTGTTGTGGCAGATAGTGGCAAGCTGGGTCAACGACCTAAAGGAATACTGATATGCAGAGCACACCTCTTTACCATACCGCCAAAGGAGAAGCGTATGTCGGTAATTCTCTTGAACTTCTCGCTGAGTTGCCAGACAATAGCATCGATCTGGTTATGACATCGCCCCCCTTTGCACTTCGGCGCCAAAAGAGTTACGGCAATGTTGAGGAGACAGAATACGTCCAGTGGATTAAGCCATTCGGCCAGGAGGTTTTCCGGGTTCTCAAAGAGAGCGGAAGTTTTGTTCTTGATTTGGGCGGTGCATATCGTTCTGGTGTTCCATCACGTTCTCTGTACAACTTCCGGGTGCTCCTGGCCTTCTGCGATGAGATCGGGTTTCAACTGGCGGAGGATTTCTATTGGTTCAATCCGGCAAAGTTGCCGTCACCCATTGAATGGGTCAACAAACGAAAGCTTCGTGCAAAGGATTCCGTCAACACGGTATGGTGGTTTAGTAAAACCAACTTTCCGAAAGCCGATGTCAGGAAGGTACTGACTCCCTATTCTGATCGTATGAAAAAATTGATTGAGGACCCGGAGAGTTTCTATACACCCAAAAAACGCCCATCAGGCCATGACATCAGTGACGCGTTTGGCAAGGATAACGGTGGCGCAATTCCTTCAAACC
>CAJAAV010000045.1 GCA_903937835.1 uncultured Chlorobiaceae bacterium
AAGAGTTAGATGAAAATTCAGTTGTTCGGAATTTCCGAACAACTGCCAATGACGGCAAAGAATATTTGATAACGCACTATGCGTTGCCAATGATATTGGCTATTGGTTTTCGTGTGCGGAGTATGCGAGGGACACAGTTCAAACACCACAGGATTCACCGCAGAAGCTCTCAGGCGAAAGTGGATCACTGATGTCTTGACTGCATTCATGAACCGACCAAAAGCAACTCTGCTTTTGGTGATCTACTGATATACCGATGTTATATGCTGCTCAACATCGTAGAGACTCCTATTACTCCAAAAAAGCAAGAACCAGCCACCGCGCAAACGCCGCTCATTTGGCTTGTGGTGGTAATATCAGGCTTGTACCGTTGCCTTTCGTAACCTTTATTGCTATCTTTTGAGCGTAACCAAAAAAAGAGACAATGAAACACAGGTCACTCCACTAATGGCAAGAAAAAAAGCACAGATCTCAACCGTAACGCTGTCTTCGGCCAAGAATCTTTCTCCCAGACAGCGATTTTTTCTTTCCGGTGCAGCGAGCGTCTTTCAACTTGCAGGGTTCCCTTTTCGCCTTTTATCATCCGGTAATCCGTCCACGGATAAACGAGCATTGCAATCAGACTGGAGTGCTATAGGGAAAGACTTGAGGAAAGCGTATAACACAGAGATAAGAAAGGTTGACAACAAAATCGCCATAAAAAATGTCCCAAGATGACTCCAAAATCACACAAAAAGAGATCTCGGGAATAGAAGTGTCTCATCTTCTTCAAAATGATTCGGGAGACACTGTACATGTTATGCAGTCTGTCGAATTCAGCGGCCCACTACCACATCCTGCAATAATTAAAAGGATATAACGATATCCATCCAGATTTTGCCAAAGAGGTGCTTGAGTTTGGTAAACGGGAACAGTCATTTCGACATCAGAAAGAGACAAGGGAATCCATAAAATTACTCTCTCAAGCAAAACTTGGCCAACATTACGCCCTTACGATATGCCTGACGGCCCTTGTCTGCACTGTAATCCTTGGAGTAACAGGCCACGAAGCATCTGCAGCGATAATTGGCGGGCTTGATTTGGTCGCCTTGGCCTTGGTCTTCATTATAGGACGATCAAATACCACCAAAATAACAGAACCGACAGATGAAGAACAGTAAACGTTTCAAAAGTTACACGTTTACTCTCTGCAAATCCGTTCCGCACACTGTTTTTCCGTCAGATGTTTTTTAAATCCTGTCAATCGCCGAGTATTCCGGGGAAAGAATAACAAAGCCAAATTCTGGCGAATTTCTCACATAGAATTGAGAAGAACCATAATGAACACTAACGCGACATACAATCAAAATGTGCAGGATGACAGTGAAGAGGATGAAAAGCATCTCGTCCTCTTAATCCATCAAGCAGGCGAAGAGGCAAGAGTTCGCACAAAAAAAATTCTGGACGCACATTTCAAAAAACTTAACGACATGATTGCCGAGGCGGTTTTATCTCAAAAAGGAACCGTCCCAGCATGAAAGATCCTCAAAAACCGAAATTGAGTGTGGTAGCAGGTATGAATGGTTCAGGCAAAACAACCATTTGAAACACAGCTTTAAACCATCATTGCCTCACCTGAAACACCCAAGAGCAGGAGAACCTGAAAAAATAGCTTCGCTCCATTCATCGGCTATGGCAAAGACAAGTTCGTTCAGAGTGATATTG
>CAJAAV010000046.1 GCA_903937835.1 uncultured Chlorobiaceae bacterium
GATGCATTGTAGACGCACTGATCCAGGGGATATCGCCTTGCCAATAGGATTTATTAGCTTTAGATGGGATTCCGCCGGAGCTGAATTGAACCAACTTCTCAAGACGTTTAACTTTCCAATCAGTCGGAATGCTCATCGCCACCTCTCCTCCCTTAATTGACAACGAAAAGTATTATCAATTGTCAATTGCCCATTATCCATTCTTGATTCCTCTCTATTCCAGTTCATTCAAGCTACCTCCCAGCTTCTTCTCCGACGATTGCGCCCGTCGCTCCAGCTTTTTCAGATCCTCTTCAGGTTTCGGCAAATTTTCCGGCATGGTGCCGCCCAGTTCCTTGATGGTCTGGCGTACTTTTTTACCGACAACAAAATGGGTCTGATTGGCTCTGATCTTACCCTGAATATGTTCCCTGCGAAGTTTTTCCTCTGTCTGCGTAGCACGGAAGAGGTTGGCTGCCAACTCAGTACTGCCCATATTATCAAGAATATGCTGGGTTTTTTTCAGACCTTTGTGTTGATGAATACCCTTGGCATCAAGTCCGCCATAAAGCCCTTGGTAGCCCTTGGTAGCCATGATTCTGAAAAATGGCAAAATCGAGAGTGGTTTCCACCCCCGCCTGATGAGCAGTTTCCACTAATTGTTTGTTGTGAACGCGCATTTCGTCACGAAGAAAGAGCCGTTTTTCCTCCTCCTTGAGTCGTTTGAAAGCCTCATCGTCAGCCAATTCCTGTCTACGGGTCTGGATGGCAAAATAGGTCTGACCGTTGGCGATAACAGGCTTTGAAGGATCGCTATTCTGCACAATCAGATAACAGGCATAACGGGAAAACGCATACGATTCCATTTTGCGCTCAGCACCCGACCCAATCGGAACCATCTCGTGCATCTCCACGAAATGGTCTTCAATCGGTTGCCCGCTATTTTGACAAGCCTTTTTAGCTTTCTCAATAACCGGTAAAAAATTGCGAAATTCCGCATAATCGAGAATCTTGGCCAGCTGCCGAGCCATCCAATAGTCTGAGCCATTTCCACCAGTCTGCTTAATCTCCTCAAAAGTCTGGTGATGTTTTTTTTCTATCTCCTTGCTGCTCATGGCTACATCTCCTTTAAAAATTAACAGTTGACAATAGAGAACGGATAACCTGCTTTGGCAACGATACCAATGGAACCTGTTTTTTCTACCCACGGCTTGACCGATAACACAAAACGGTTCAAGCCTGCCTTGTTTTTAATTCCCTCGAATTCGGGGGAATTAAAATGTTCGTTGTAGATCTGCTCCCAGATGCTTTCGTGAAGGTATCGCATTTTGCGATACCATTGAATTCACCTCGGCATCAGATTCTCTTTATTCATCAAGGTCATTTTTTATCGTTCTGTTCCTGTTCATCGCTGAATCTCCTTGAGCTTTTCAGCCATTTTTACCCTCACCTCTGCCAGTTCTTGTTCCAGTTTGTCAATCTCCGCCTGAACGGCATCAGTATCAATCTCCTCTTCCTCTTCAAAGGTGTCCACATAGCGAGGGATATTGAGGTTGAAGTCGTTTTCCCTGATCTCGGCGAACTCGGCCACATGGGCATATTTTTCGACCTCTTTGCGCTCTTTGTAGGTACCTATAATCTTGTCGAGATGCTCTGCGCTGAGCGTATTCTGATTCTTGCCAGAGACAAACTCACGGCTTGCATCAATGAAGAGTACATTGCCGAGCTGGGGCTCGGCGTTCCCAGGTTGCTCTCGGCTTCTGTCAAAGACCAGAATCGCCACCGGAATGTTGGTGGTTGGAAAGAGATTGCCCGGCAGCCCGATGACCGCATCAAGCAGGTTTTCTTCGATCATTTTCTGGCGAATGCGCCCCTCAGCAGCACCCCTGAAAAGCACACCGTGCGGAACAACCACGGCAACGCGACCCTCTTTTTCAAGCGCTGTTTCAATCATGTGGCTGATAAAGGCCCAGTCCCCCTTCCCTTTGGGAGGAACCCCGCGCCAGAAGCGGTTAAATTGATCACTTTCAGCATCTTCAGCTCCCCATTTATCGAGGGAGAGTGGTGGATTGGCGACAACGCAATTGAATTTCATCAGGCGGTCATTTTCCACCAGAAGGGGGCTGTTCAGGGTGTCGCACCACTCGATGCGGGCACTGTCGAAACTGTGCAGGAACATATTCATGCGGCAGAGCGCCCAGGTGCTGCCATTGGACTCCTGACCGAACAGCGCAAAGTTCCGGTCACCGACCACTTTGGCCGCCTGTACCAGAAGACCGCCAGAACCGCATGCAGGATCACAAATACGGTCACCAGGTTTGGGACTGGCGAGTTTGGCTACGAGTTCGGTCACTTTAAGCGGGGTAAAAAACTCTCCGGCCTTTTTGCCTGAATCCGAGGCAAAGCGCTCAATCAGATAGATATAGGTGTTGCCAATGACATCCTCTGAAACAAGGCTTGGCTTCATATTCAACTGTGGCTTATAAAAGTCTTCCAACAGTTGTTTCAGGCGTCGGTTACGATCTTTGGTCTTGCCGAGGTTTGCTTCACTGTTAAAGTCAATGTTCCGGAAAACTCCTTCCAGCTTGGCTTTGTTGGATTCTTCAATGTGATCAAAAACAATATTGATCAGCTCACCGATATTGGCCGCCGCCCTGCGTTCATAAAGGCTGTAATAAGTTGCCGGAAACTTGTCAAGAATCTTTTCTTCACCGCTCGCCCTGTTTTTTTCGGTCAGTGTTATAACCGGGAGCACAAATCGCTCACGCTCCATTTTGCGGAGGATTCGTCCGTCATCATCCCCATACTGCTTCTGGTACGTATCGTAATGATCCTGCCAGACGTCTGAAATGTATTTTAAAAACAGCATCACAAGGATGTAGTCTTTGTACTGTGCCGGATCAACAACACCCCTGAAGGTGTCGCACGCTGCCCATGCCGCATTATTTATATCCTTCTGATCGATCTTTTTACTCATCCTTTAAGCTCCTTTTGCAAAACGCATTAATGCCATTGAAATATATCGTTTCCGTTTTTCAGCAAGTACACCAAGCAACCTCTCTTCACGAGCGGAGAGCGAGGCCAGCTCAACAATATTTTTTTGACACTCCAATGAAGGCAGGAGAACTTCCAGATCTTCAAGTACCTCCTTGCTGATCATCTTCTGGGTAGTCCCTTTTGCCCTGCTTGTCAAAAACACCTGCGCTTCCCGCTGACTGAGATACCAGTTCAGATACTCCGGTAAAACCCTGTCAGGTTGTGTAATCCTGATTCTTATCAACGGAGCAGCAACAACAGCGTTTCCAGGATCTTCAAGAAGAATCGCAGCATTGCTCACAAGACCTCGCGACCGAAAGACAAGATCTCCTTTACAGACAAGGTGATGGCTCTTGACTGCATCCATATCTGTTTTGATCAACCCATCGCACCCAACAGTATTGTCATCAAGCAGATCTTTCATCTGGATAACCGCCACTCCCCCATCTTTCGATAACTCAAGACGGGACCGGAATGAGTATCCCATCTGCACTGTTGCTATCTCTTTTATTGCTACAGTCACGAAGC
>CAJAAV010000047.1 GCA_903937835.1 uncultured Chlorobiaceae bacterium
ATCTGCAATTCCATATTCAAGATTCCACGATGAAATATTTCTCAAAAAACAACGTTGAAAAGAAAAAACCGCCCTATCCCGTTTATTGTTGTCCAGCATTGTCAATGCTATTGTTTTTATTTGATTTTTCTTGTATATTTTCTTCAGCCTGTGTTGCATGAAGGTCGGTTTCACGCCGTTGAAGGGTATCCTTCTTAGTGCAATGATGGGCTTTTTTTATTTGTTGTTTTTCAGGCAGTTGTCGCTCAATAACTTTTTTTGCCGGTTATAGTAGTTCCCTCCACTTTTCCATTTATCAAAGTCGTAGAGATCCTGCACCAACGCAACCTTGTCGCTAATATAATCGTAATATCTGATCTCGCCGCGTTCACCCATATTTTTTATTCTTACTGAAGGATGCTCCAATTATCCACCGTTCCCATTCGCCTGGTCTATAAAGCAGCTCATTTTCCCCTTGACATCATAAAAAAATCCCTTATATTGGAGGTGAGTTCATGGCCTATCGGCTTTGAATCTATCGAGGTCTCGGCCTGCTGAACCAGCGTAGCAAATCAGCGGCCTTTCTTTTTTCCTTCAAGTACTGCCCTGCAAGTGTTTAAGCTCCAGAGAGGCGAACATCTTATTTTTGAGATACTGTTATCAGCCTGATAACAGGTCACAAAATCGGCTTTCAGGTCTCCATTAGTTTTCAATTTTATCTGAATCACGACAACAAACTGTTCGTATTCGAAGCTTACCCTTGAGGTTGGATCATGCGTTCCTTTTTCTTGTCCCAGCCCTGGTACTTTTTTGCCTGACTGCTCGTTAGCGTAGCTTTTATCCAATCCATGCGCTGCGCCCGAACATGAGAAAACACATCTTTAACTCCATTCCTGTTACTGCTTTCGTAAAAAGCATGTGAGAATTTATTAAAGCTCAAGTAAACTCTTATACCATAGGAAGTTAAAATTGATTTTCCGCAATATTCCCTGACAAAATGATGATAGTACTGATCTTTGGTTTCGTAATAAAGAGGTGACGGCAGAGTCATTACCACCCCCCTTTTAGACGAATTTTAAAGACATTGAATTTCTGTTCATCTCTTACCGTCTTGATCAATTTTTCGACTCCAAGAGATTTTTCCAGGTACTGAACAACGGCTTCTTTTGCTGAACCGACTCTCAGCATGTTATTCATTCGACTGCTTGCTGCACCAAGAAGAAAATCGCAGAACTGTATAAGTACAAGCTCTCTCGAAGGAAGGGATTGGATGTTTTTTATGGTCGAAGATATGTTGGATGCGTCAAGATAATTTTTCAATGTATGCAATCGCAAGGGATCACGATTTTTCTTCACATCACAATAGATATTATATTCATTGAAATCCTGTATCCAATGGTGTAAGAGTTGATAATAAAATTTACCGTTCTCCCCACGAGGGCAACCCCAACTGCTACACTTTTGAGTTTTATCATTGTCGCAAAGTTTTGAGTTGCCAGCATTGTCACCAATGAGGAGAACGCCAAAGCTCCAACTATGGACATTGTCAAGCTAATAGTCAACGTAACCTTTAAACTCAGGCTCATGAGACTCAATAAATCATAGTATAAACAGTTGTTATAGATTCATCTGTAAATATTTTTTTGCTCCTGAAAAATTACCCTTCCCATTCGGCGCTGAGCGTTTCGGCCTGTTCGAGCACCAACGTTATGGCCTCCTCCTGTTTTGTAGGCGGGTACTTGTATTTGCGCAGGATTCGTTTAACCAGCAGGCGAAGCCGGGCACGGACACTCTCCCTTGTTGACCAGTCAACCGTAATGCTTTTGCGGAGGTTTTCTGCCAGTTCGTGAGCAATTTTTTTGAGGATTTCGTCACCCATCTCCCACACGGCCTCTTCGTTATTGGCAAGGGCATCGTAGAAGGCGAGTTCGTCGGTGTTAAGCCCAAGGCTCTCTCCCCTGTTGACCGCTTCCTGAAATTTCTTTGCCATCGCAATCAGCTCTTCGATAACCTGTGCGGTTTCGATGGCCCGGTTCTGGTAGCGTTGTACGACGTTTGTAAGAAGCTCGGAGAATTTTTTTTGTTGGACAATGTTTGTGGCAAAGCGTGTTTTAACCTCTCCTGCAAGCAGTCGTTCGAGTAGTTCTACGGCGAGATTGCGCTCCGGAAGGTTTCGGATTTCATTCAGAAATGCTTCGTCAAGAATGCCGATATTGGGTTTATCGAGCCCGACGGCTTCAAAAATATCAACCACGTTTTCCGATACCAGTGCGGAACCGATGATCTGGCGGATAGCCAGCTCTTTTTCTCCGTCGGTTCGTTTTTTTGTACTGATCTCTTTTTTGGTCAACAACACTTTTAACGTCTGAAAGAATGCTATCTCCTCACGAACACCCTTTGCTTCATCGAGAGTGCCACAGAGGGTAAAGGCTTTGGAGAGAGCCAATGTCGTATCGCAGAAGCGTTTTTTCCCATCTTCCAGCCCGAGAACATGGTTGGCCGCTTTTGCCAAGAGCCGGTGACCGCCTGTGAGAAAACCGCTGTAGTCGAAGCTATGCATCATCGCACGCAGGATCTCGAGTTTTTCGAGGAGCACAGCGAATGCTTCGGCTGTATCGACGGTTGGACGTCCTCGACCTTTGCTTGCGGTGTAGTCGGCTATGGCTTTTTTCAGGTCGATTGCAATGCCGATGTAATCGACCACCAGACCACCCTGTTTGTCGCGGAAGACGCGGTTGACACGGGCAATGGCCTGCATGAGGTTGTGGCCCTTCATGGGTTTATCAACATACATGGTGTGAACACAGGGTGCATCAAAACCCGTAAGCCACATATCGCGAACAATGACCAGGCGCATGGGGTCTTCAGGATTCTTGAACCGTTTTTCGAGGCGTTTTTTGATGTTGTGGGAGTAGATATGCGGCCGGAGCAGTGGCTTGTCGCTGGCTGATCCGGTTATGACCACTTTAATTACCCCTTTTTCGGGATCTTCACTGTGCCATTCCGGGCGTAACTCAATGATAGAATTGTAGAGATGAACGCAGATGTCACGGCTCATGGCGACAATCATGGCTTTTCCTGTTTGCGCCTTGTTGCGCTCTTCGAAGTGAGCCACCAGATCGGCTGCGACCAGCTTGATGCGGGGTTCGGCTCCTACCACTTTTTCGAGAGCGGCCCATTTGCTTTTCAACCGATTCTGCTCGCTTTCCTCTTCCTCTTCGGCCAGTTCATCCACCTCCTCGTCAATCTCCGGAAGCATCTCCTTGTTCAGACCGAGCTTTGCAAGGCGGGATTCAAAATAGATCGGTACGGTAGCCCCGTCGGTGCGGGACTGCTGCATGTCGTAGATATGGATATAATCGCCAAAGACAGCCCGCGTATCACGATCTTCTGTTGAAACCGGCGTACCGGTAAAGGCTACAAAAGTTGCATTGGGCAGGGCGTCGCGCAGATGCTGGGCATAGCCAACCTGATAACCCTTCTGGTCGCCTTTGAACTTTGCCTCAAAGCCATATTGGGTACGGTGGGCTTCATCGGCAATAACGACAATATTGTGCCGGTCGGAGAGTACGGGAAAGCTGCTCTCGCTGGCGTCAGGCATAAACTTCTGAATAGTAGCAAAAACTATACCACCTGATGGCCGGTTATTCAGTTTCAATCGTAGGTCGTGGCGCGATTCGGCTTGTATTGGCTCTTCACGCAGCAGATCCTGTGAGAGCGAAAAGACCCCGAAGAGCTGACCGTCAAGATCGTTGCGATCGGTAATGACAACAATGGTCGGGTTCTCCATGGCAACTTCGCGCATCACCCGCGCAGCAAAGCAGACCATGGTAATACTCTTGCCTGACCCCTGGGTATGCCAGACCACTCCCCCTTTCCGGTCACCTTGCTGCCGTGAAGCGGTAATGACCCGATCAATGGCCGAACGCACGGCATAGTATTGATGATAGCCTGCAATTTTTTTGATGAGGGTGCCATCATGTTCAAAAAGAATGAAAAAGCGCAGAAAGTCAAGCAGGCAGGCTGGGTTCAGCACGCCCCGGATCATGGTTTCAAGCTCGCTGAACTGGCCAAGCGGATCAAGCGAAAGGCCGTCAATGGTACGCCATGCCATGAAACGCTCGGCATTGGCGGAGAGTGAACCCATGCGGGCTTCACTGCCATCGGAGATAACAAGAAGTTCGTTGTACTGGAAGAGATCCGCTATCTGCTCCTTGTAGGTATCAAGCTGGTCATAAGCTTTCCAGAGATCGGCGTTTTTGTCCGCCGGATTCTTCAGCTCCACCACGACCAGCGGCAGGCCATTCAGGAAGAGCACAATATCCGGTCGGCGCGTGAACTTTGGCCCTTTTACGGAGAACTGATTGACCGCAAGCCAGTCGTTATGGCTCACCTCTTCAAAGTCGATCAACCGGACAAAGTCGCCACGAGTCTCACCATTTTTCTGATAATCGACCGGCACCCCGTTGATCAGCAGATGATGAAATGCTCGATTGGCCGCAAGCAGAACCGGAGTATCAAGATTCAGCACCTGATGCAGGGCATCTTCACGAGCAGCCACAGGCACCAACGGATTCAGACGGGTTATCGCTTCGCGCAATCGCCCGGCCAGCAGCACCTGCGTATAATTGCTCCGCTCTGGTGCCGCGCCGTCCGGTGCAATATCGGGGCCAAAACGATGAGCATAGCCAACCTCCTGCAGCCAGCCAAGGGCCTCACGCTCAAGTTGATCTTCGGTCATGGTATTTTATTCTGTATGGTTAGGCTCCCTGCCAATTCCGCTTCAATTTCTTCAATACTTGGTAGCTTGTGTTCAAGTGATTCCGGCAGATTACGCAGGAGTTGATACTCAGCAATACCGATTGGCTTGTCTATTCCTGACAGAGCATACTCTGCAACAAGCCGATTTTTCTGCTTGCACAGCAAGAGACCGATGGTCGGTTTATCATCCTCGGCTTTGACTTTGGCATCAACGGCTGCAAGGTAAAAGTTAAGTTGACCTGCATGATCCGGTTTGAAAGCAGTGGCTTTCAACTCTACTACGATATAGCGCTTAAGGCGTGTATGATAAAAAAGAAGATCAATAAAAAACTCATCGCCATCAACCTCAAGCCGAAACTGTCGCCCAACAAAAGCAAATCCAGCTCCCAATTCCAAAAGAAAATGGGTAATATGACGCATCAGGCCATCCTCTATATCCCGTTCATGAGCATCATTGCCCAGACCAAGGAAATCGAACATATAGGGGTCTCTCAGTGTTTCGCGAGCCAGCGCTGAATCTGGTGAGGGTAAACGCTTTTCAAAATTGGTTATGGCACTACCTTGACGCAGATGCAATCGGCTCTTGATATTCAACGTCAGCGTTGTACGCGACCATCCATGATGGACAGTTTGCAATGCATACCATTCACGCTCTTCATCATTGTTCAGTTTGGTTAGCAGAGTCACGCAATGGAACCAGGGTAATTGGTCAGCAGGCTGCTGACCAAATTGCCCGCTGGGGCAATGCTGAGCAAAAAAGCGCATGTACTTGAGGTTGCTGGATGACCATCCTCGCATGTGAGGAAATTCCTCTTTAAGGTCACGAGCCAGACGATCTATTACTTTCGAACCCCAACCCAGCAAATCTTGTCGTTGCAAAATGTCGCGTCCAATACGACCATAGAGTTGGAGCAGTTCGGAGTTCACCAACAACCCTGCACGTTGCTGGGCTCGAGCAATATCGTTTTTAAGGCTCTTCAGCCAGTCGGCGTATCCATCAGGCAATATTGGTATCATGCCGTTGCCTCCTCGATAATTGCCTCTGCTTCCGGCAGACGAAGCTGGCCGGATATCAGACGCGGGAGCAGTGTGTCGCGGATGGATGCGAGGGTTTGAGCTTGCTTATGATTTGTATATTGACATCAAATACTTCCCAGTATCCGCTCTTTCTCCCGCCTGTTCGCTTGAGCAACCCATCCTTTTGCAGCTTGCGCAGATGATAGTTGACGCCGTCCTCAGTCAGACCAAGCCAAACTGCCAGTTCGGGAGTGGTGATTTGTGGATTCAGGCGAACCTGTTCCAGTAACAAACTGGCCTTTCCTGTAGTCTTTCCTGTAGTCTTTCCTGTAGTCTTATCGACAGTCTCTGCACTCTTATCGACACTTTTTCCTGTAGTATCAACCTCGCCCTGTACAACATCCTCAACAAAAGAGGGCCTTTCAAAACTGGCAATGAACAATCCGGCAATCTGGCGAAACTGAACGCTTGGTGCATTTTCAAGAATGAGCGGCATCCCGCGCCCCCACCCTTCAACCATCTGTATGCGGCGGAAGAGGTCAGCAATCAGCGGGTTACGGCGGCGGGAGACGTTGCCCTGACGCATCTCTTCCATGGTCAACCCGTCGTACAAGCCGCCGGGGTTGCGTATCTCGACACGGTTTTTGAAGATGGCAACATGGATGTAGTCGGGGTCGCGATAGTCGCGGTGGCAGAATGCGTTGATGATCGCTTCGCGCAGCGCGGCCATCGAAATTTCAGGTACATCAACACGGTAGAGGCCTTCGAGACGCATGCCGATATGAATGTTTTTGAGAATGTATTTTTGCGCCTCCTCAATCAGTTCGAGAATGTCGCCGTCAAAGTCGTGACGGTCAATAATGGTGGAGCTGCTGGTTGTTGCAAAGACAGCGCAGCGCAATTGAAGAGGCGGCTCGGTGGAAAAAAAGAGTTTTGCGGCATTGAGCAGTTTTCCGTTCTGCCGAAGGCCAAGCTTGTCGAGAGCGTTTTCAGCGGTATCCCAGGTCAGCCCGGCACGCTCAACAAAGCGCCTGATTTTTGCGGTATCAAGCCCATTGAGAGAAAGTGCCTCGGCTTCGCAGGATTCGTTATCCCAGCGCATGGCCTCCTTGTGCTTATGGAGAATGATGTTTTCCAGTTCGCGGGCAGTGAGCTGGCGATCTTCATCAGCAACCCGCATGTAAGTTCGACCATAAGCGAAATATGGCGTCTCCTGCCCGCTGAAGGTGATGTGCAGGCAACTCTTGCCGCCAAGTTGGGCAAGCTCAATGTGCGGGTAAATTCGAGGTTCAATATGCGCCCCGATAGTTTGCGACACGTCACGCAGGGTCTTTTCGTTGGCATCAAGGCCGACCACACTGCCGCTGGGCGCCACGCCAAACCAAAGTTCACAGGCACCGAGTTTATTGAGGATTGCAACCATCGAAATCAGCCCTTGCTTCAATTCTGCAAGACTTTTCTTGAGTTCGACACTCTCGCTCTCCCTCATCGGCTCACTCCGTTCAGAACTCATACCCAAGCCCTCCAAGTTTCTGGCGGATCAACTGATCCAGCTCCGCCCCTTTGGCCATCTGTTCACCAAGTGTTTCGGTGAGCTTGAGCATCTTTTCGGCAAAGGCTTCGTCGTCATCTTCGACGGCTTCGGCACCAACGTAGCGGCCTGGCGTGAGCACATGGCCGTGGCTCGCGATTTCCTCAAGCGTGACGCTACGGCAGAAGCCGGGTATGTCGGCATAGTCGGCACTGGTTTCGCCGTCGCTTCGCCAGGCATGAACGGTGTCGGCGATCCGCTGGATATCGGCATCCAGAAACTCAATCTGCACACGGCTTTTCATGGTGCCGAGTTTGCGGGCATCAATGAAGAGCACCTCTCCCTTGCGGCGGTTTTTCTGTTTGACAAGGAACCAGAGGCAGGCGGGAATCTGGGTGTTGAAGAAGAGCTGGCCGGGCAGGGCGATCATCAGTTCCACCTTGTCGGCTTCGACCATGCTCCGGCGGATATCGCCTTCGGAGTTCTGGCTGGATGACATGGAGCCGTTGGCAAGCACAATACCGGCACGGCCATTTGGTTTAAGGTGAAAGAGGATGTGCTGCAACCAGGCGTAGTTGGCGTTGCCTTGCGGCGGCGTGCCGTATACCCAGCGGGGGTCGCCTTCAAGGCTTGCGTGCCACCAGTCGGAGATGTTGAAGGGTGGATTGGCCATGATGAAGTCGGCGCGGAGGTCGGGGTGCTGGTCGCGGGTAAAGGAGTCGGCTGGCTCTTTGCCGAGGTTGTAGTCGTAGCCGCGAATGGCGAGGTTCATGGCTGCAAGGCGCCAGGTGGTGGGGTTGGACTCCTGACCGTAGATGGAGATGTCACCTATCCGGCCACCATGCGATTCAATAAATTTTTCGGACTGAACGAACATGCCGCTTGAGCCACAGCAGGGATCGTAGACCTGCCCTTGATGGGGAGCGAGGACAGCTACCAGTGTTTTTACAATGCTCGGCGGTGTGTAAAACTGGCCTCCCCGTTTGCCTTCGGCGCTGGCGAATTGACCAATGAAGTATTCGTAGACCTGACCAAGCAGGTCCCGAGGATTCTGACCGGTTTCGCCAAAGCCGATTTTGGAGATAAGGTCAACGAGTTCGCCGAGTTTACCGTCAGGGAGCTGAACGCGGGCGTAGCGTTTGTCGAGAATGCCTTTGAGTTTGGGGTTTTCAATTTCTATGAGGGTCAGCGCTTCGTCAATGCGTTTGCCGATGTCGGGCTGTTTGGCCTGTGCGCGGATGGTTTCCCAACGGGCCCCTTCGGGTACCCAGAAGACGTTGGATTCCCGGTAGTAGTCGCGGTCTTCGAGCTCTTCGACAAGATAGCTTTTATTGGTATCACTGAGATAGTAGTCGTCATCGGAGTCCTGAAAACGCAGGGTGAGCTGCATTCGGTGGGTCTGGAACGAGTCGGAGATGTATTTCAGGAATATAAGACCGAGAACGATGTGCTTGTATTCTGCCGGGTCCATGTTGGCCCGCAGCTTGTCTGCAGAGGCCCAGAGCATTTTTTTTATCTCTTCTATCATGAAATACCGATGGTTAATGAATTAACGCAAGTGTATTATAAACCGCTACACAGCAAACCTTTACAATAGCTTAATGTGAAGTTACAAAATAGAATACCACAAAAAATCAAAAGATTATCCCACTTTCACCACCAAGCGTACTGACATGTACAGATTTCAAGGTGATACGAGGCCAATTATTATTATGACAAAGCTGATGCCCGGTCGGGATTATCTTTGGACGATAAACCTCTCAATTTCATCAAGTTTTTTTAGGAGCTTCGCTTGTCCAGACGACCTTCAGGATTTTTCGTAAACTCTTTTTTGACCAAACATCTTCCTGGCCTCCTCAGTACTGTATACTTCCCCGGATTCTGCCGCTGCCAACCCTTGTTCAACCGATTCGATAAATTGTTTGCGGTACACCAGGTTATCATACTCAACGGGCGAAAGCAATACACCAGCCGGTCTGCCATTCTGGGTAATAATCAGAGAGTGGCCTGTTGCCTGAACCTTTTTCAGACAGGCCGAGAGCCCGATCTTAAACTCACCCAGCGGAATGATATCACTTGCTATCTTGATGCTTTTCATTTTACCACCTCCCAATAACCGCCCTTTTGCGGGCCTATACGACGTAATCGCCCCTCTTTTTGCAGCTTATGTAGATTGCGCTCAATCGAACGGGTTGAGAGTGCAAGAGTTTTAGCAAGTTCAGCAATGGTGATTACCTGGTTATGCTCCAAAGCATTGATGATTTTCTCCGACGTTTTTGTGCTTTATGGCACCATCACATCATTACTTGGTAGCAACCACCGGGTAACCAACTCAACAGTCTCCACAACCCGCCGCACAATCTGTGGGTAATGGTAGAGGGTGACGCTTAACTCATTCCCCAACCCTCCAAGTTTCTGGCGAACCAGTGTTATCAATATTCAGCATTTCCCAATGTCCCGATTTGGTCGGGCCAACATGATGGATTTTACCTGCGGCTTTAAGGGTATTGAGATGATGCTGGACGCTGTTAATACTCATATCACAAAGATCCGCCATAGCTTTAACACTAAGATCGCGCAGCTCTTTAATTAAGGCAAGCAGCTTTTCTTTAGGGTTTCTTTGAGGCTTCTTCGACTCTCCCCTCTTTAGTATCGTCCATAACTTGATTCATCCCCTCAACAAAAGAGGGTCGTTCAAAGCTGGCGATAAACAATCCGGCAATCTGACGGAACTGAACGCTCGGTGCATTTTCAAAAATCAGCGGCATACCACGCCCCCACCCCTCAACCATCTGAATGCGGCGGAAGAGGTCGGCTATCAATGGGTTGCTACTGCGTGATAAATTTTTTTTGATCTCTTCTATCAATATTTTTTGTACTCACGTTTCAGTCTATGGGCTCAAGTAGCAGTTGCACCATTTCCCCTACTTTTCCTGAACATTCTTTATAGCTTAAACCCTTACGACAGTGTCCATTTATTAATAGCAGAGAGGCGGATTACCACTTGATAGTACCGGGAAATGCACGTGATAATATAGGGAAGGGTTCTGGATATTTGCGATTATCAGGGGTGAATGGCTTTTTTTTTTGCAATTTCTCCCCTGGACTGTTGTACAATACCGAAGAGAAGAAAAGAGACGGGAAAAAGAATTGATAACTATCGGTAACTCATTTTCATAAGCGCGATAATGGAAGAAATCAGAGACGTTCAAACTCTTGAAAAAGAGGGCTATTATGAACAGTGCGCGTTCATCCACTGCAACTTTAACAGCGCTGATCTCTCCGGGGTAAGATTTGTCAATTGCCGGTTTGACGGGTGCGATCTCAGCTTGGCCAAACTCAAAAACAGCAGCCTTCAGGAGGTGAAGTTTATGAACTGCAAACTGCTTGGCGTACTGTTCAGTGATTGCCGGAAATTTATGCTGGAGCTTGATTTCGATTCTTGCCTCCTGAAGCTTTCGCTCTTTTCAGGGTTGAAGCTCAAAAACACACGATTCAAAAACTGCAACATGCAGGAAGCTGATTTCAGTGAATCGGACTTGACAGGGGCAATATTTGAGAACTGCGACCTCTTGCAAACCACATTTTTTCACACCAACCTCGAACAGGCAAATTTCACTTCCGCTTTTAACTACTCCATCAATCCTGAAGCAAATCGTCTCAGAAAAGCCAGATTCTCACTCCCCGGGGTCATTGGTTTGCTGGATACCTACGGCATTGAGATAGAATGATTCAAAACAAGAGAGCCGCATTGCTGCGGCTCTCTTGTTTTTGAAACCTGCCGATCAGCAGGGAACAAACTGACGTTTAGCGTTCGTCCACCTTGATCCTCATCGAGAAGAAGGAGCGGTGTACAAAAACCAGTGAGAGCGCAAAGAACACTGCGGCCAGGGTAAGTGCAACCTGTGGAGCAAGTTCAATTGCGAGTTCAATAGCAAGCAGACCGAACAGTGTGGTGAACTTGATGATCGGGTTCAGGGCAACCGAAGAGGTGTCCTTGAAAGGATCGCCGACCGTATCGCCAACAATTGATGCGTCATGAAGCGGAGTGCCTTTAGCGTTGAGTTCAGTTTCAATAATCTTCTTGGCATTGTCCCACGCACCACCGGCATTGGCCATAAAGATGGCCTGATAGAGACCAAAAAGCGCAATGGAGATAAGGTAGCCGATAAAGAAGAATGAATCAAGACAGGCAAAAGCAAGTGTGGTAAAGAACACTGTCAGAAAGATATTGATCATACCTTTCTGGGCGAACTTCGTACAGATTTCCACTACCTTCTTGCTGTCCTCAATTGAGGCTCTTTCAACGGAACTGTCAAGCTTGATATTTTTCTTGATGAATTCAACAGCAAAGTAGGCACCAGTGGTCACCGCATTCATCGATGCTCCGGTAAACCAGTAGATAATAGCGCCGCCCATCATCAATCCAAGCAGGAATGGAGGCGACAGAATCGAGAGCTTTGCAATGGCTGACGTGTCTGCAAGTCCGTTGGTCAAGATCATGATAATCGAGAAGATCATCGTTGTGGAGCCCACCACAGCGGTACCGATAAGCACTGGTTTGGCAGTTGCCTTGAAGGTGTTGCCTGCGCCGTCGTTAGCTTCAAGGTACCTTTTTGCATTGGTAAAGTCAGGCTGGAAGCCAAACTCACTCTGGATGCTCTGCTTGATATTCGGAATCGTCTCAATAAGCGAGAGCTCATAGACTGACTGTGCGTTGTCAGTAACCGGACCGTAAGAGTCAACCGCGATGGTCACCGGGCCCATGCTCAGGAAGCCGAAAGCGACAAGACCGAAAGCAAACACCGAAGGAGCCAGCATGATTACTTTGTCAATACCGACAGTAAGGAGTCCTTGTGAGGCAATCAGCTCAGGAGTCAAACCGAGAGTGGTTATGCCAAGAGTACTGAGGCCATAAGCAGCACCCATCAAACTGACAATAGCAAGGCCCATCCAGTATGCGCTGAAGTTACCGGCAACAAGACCTGCAAGAATGTTCAGGGCTGCGCCTCCCTCTTTAGAGCATTGTACGACGTTACGGACGTGGGCGCACTCTGTGGAGGTAAAGCGGTTCACCAGTTCAGGAATAAGCGCACCGGCAATCGTTCCGCAGGTAATGATAGAAGCGAGCTTCCACCACATGGTGCCGTCACCAAGGGTGCTGATCAGGTACCAGGATGCGATATAGGTAAGAATAATCGAAACAATTGAGGTAAGCCAGACAAGCGTGATGAGAGGCTTCTCAAAGTTCATCTCGTTAACATTGCTGTACTTCATCTTGGCCAAAGCAGCATTTGCCCAGTAGGAGAAGGCACTGGCAAGAATCATCACAAGACGCATGGCGAAGATCCAGACAAGCAGCATGATCTGCACTTCAGGAGCCTTGATGGCAAGCAGAATAAAAGAGATAAGAGCAACACCGGTAACACCGTAGGTTTCAAAACCGTCAGCGGTAGGACCAACCGAGTCGCCAGCATTGTCACCGGCACAGTCGGCAATAACGCCAGGGTTGCGGGCGTCATCTTCCTTGATCTTGAAAACAATCTTCATGAGATCGGAACCGATGTCAGCAATCTTGGTAAAGATACCGCCAGCGATACGAAGTACTGAAGCGCCAAGAGACTCGCCGATAGCAAAACCGATAAAGCATGGACCCGAAAAATCTTTGGGCACAAAAAGAAGAATGCAGAGCATGACGAAAAGCTCGATGCTGATAAGCAGCATACCAATACTCATGCCTGCCCTGAGCGGAATAGCGTATGTTGGAAAAGGTTTGCCTCCAAGGCTTGCAAATGCTGTCCTTGAGTTGGCAAAGGTGTTGATTCTCATACCAAACCAGGCAACCGTATAACTACCGAGAATACCGATAAGACTGGCAATAAGAATTGAAACAACCTTGATGGTTTCGAGGTGTCGAAGCCAGCCAAAGTAGGCAACAATAATCGCACCAATAAGAACCCAAAGAACAAGAATGAATTTACCCTGCGTCACAAGGTAGGTTTTACAGGTTTCATAGATCAGCTCGCTGATCTCGCGCATGGCGTTGTGAACTGGAAGATTACGGATACCCATGTACTGTACAACACCAAAGATCATCCCAAACAGGCAGATTACAAGACCCCACATCAGGAGCGTGTCTCCGGGTATTCCTCCAAGGAATGATAACGAATGCAAATCCGGCAATACCAAATCGGCCTCGCTTGCCAGCGCATTGGGCGCTTGTAACAATACTCCAAGGCCCGCCAGGACTGAAACAGCTCTGGCCCACCATGTTAC
>CAJAAV010000048.1 GCA_903937835.1 uncultured Chlorobiaceae bacterium
GAGCTATAATTAACAGGTTATTATGAACTTTACGCTGAAAATCTGGCGACAGAAAAACGTTACGGCTAAAGGGGAGATGGTTTCCTACGATGTTTCGGGGATCTCGGCCGACAGCTCTTTCTTTGAAATGCTCGATACCCTTAATCAGAAGCTCATCACGACCGGCGGTGATCCTGTTGCCTTTGATCATGACTGCCGTGAGGGTATTTGTGGAACGTGCAGTCTGTATATAAACGGACGTCCTCATGGACCGGCCAAGGGTGTTACCACCTGTCAGCTTCACATGCGAGCCTTTAAGGATGGCGACACCATCTTTATTGAACCCTGGAGAGCAAAGGCATTTCCCATCATAAGAGATCTTATTGTCGACAGGAGTGCGCTCGACAAGATCATCCAGGCTGGCGGGTATGTCTCGGTTAATACTGGCGGTGTTCCGGATGCCAATACCATTCCTGTGCCAAAAGAGAAGTCGGATGCGGCCTTTGATGCGGCTACCTGTATCGGCTGTGGCGCTTGTGTGGCGGCCTGTTCCAATGCAGCAGCCATGCTTTTTATCGGCGCCAAGGTCTCACATCTCGCGTTACTTCCGCAGGGACAAGTAGAAGCCGCCACGCGGGTGCAGAAGATGGTTGCCTGTATGGATGAGCAAGGTTTTGGTAACTGCAGCAACACCTATGCCTGTGAATTTGACTGCCCCAAAGGAATTTCTGTATCCAATATCGCCCGCATGAACCGGGAGTTTCTTGGCGCCAAGCTTTTCTCTGACAAGGAAAGGGTTATCAAAGAGTCGGTATAAGACGAGAAAACCGGCCTCTTGTTTCTGTTTTCCAGACATGGGCCGGTTTTTCTGAGTGCCACAACTCCCTGAGTCATAACCGAAAAGCCACAATTACTGGAAACATTCCTGCTGGCATGAAGTACTTCAAGCAATCATATCTTCTGTTCTCACCGCAAAAAAGTGCATTATTTCTGCCTGATCAATTGAAAATATGCCAAAAAAGTAGAGTATTGGTTATCTTCATGGAGAGGCTCTCATTTTTGGAGGTGTTGAGCCATTCGGCAACTATGTTACAGAAGGAGTTCATTTGCCATGAAAAAAAATACAGGGATATGGATTGACCACAAGGAGGCCATTTTGGTGTCAGTCGAAGGCGATCAAACGTTCGTTCAGCGCATTGAATCTGCGGCAGAAAGTCATCTTAAACCCTCTGGGGGATGGAAGTCAGGCGGAACTGTTGTGGCGCAGTCAGTAAGCAATGAACACGTCGGGGATGAACGTCGAAAACATCAGTATCATGCTTTTTATCAGAAGGTGATCGGGCTGCTTGGCGATTCAGCGAGCATCGCGCTTTTAGGTCCAGGTGAGGCAAAAATAGAACTTGCCAAAGAGATTGAAAGAGTCAGCCTTCTGCGCAATAAAGTGACTGTGGTGGAAATTTGTGACCGATTGACAGAAAAGCAGTTAATTGCCAAGGTTAAGGCGTTCTTTCTGTAATAAAGCGCTCCGTACTCATTATTCCTGACAAGTCGGAAGCAACATATCTGTCGCAAGCTTCACTTTATGCTGAGGAATTTTTATGGTATTGCAGCAAGCTATGATTCTGACGATATCCATGTGTGGGGGAAGAGTAACCCCGGCATCCCGGTAAATGACCATTTACCGGGATAAAGCGTTTGGAGCGCTGACCATGAAGGTGACGGCATTGGAGACCTCTTCATCGTTCAGAATGGCGTTGCCTCCTTTTGGCGGCATTGCGCCTGATTTGCCATCAAATCCCTGGATTGATTTTTGAACAATGACCTCAAACCCTTGAGTCAGGCGTTCTTTCCATACATCATTGTCGCCAGGTTTCGGTGCGCCAGCCACGCCTGCATCATGGCAGCCTGCACAATTTGCATCATAAACTCGTTTGCCGGTGGCAAGCTTCTGCTCAGCTAAAGCTTCTGTCCGCGATTCGGTAAGCTCTTCGTTGTCAGATTGTTTTTCAGGGGTGCAAGCTCCGAGAAAAAAGAGCCCTGCCGCCAATACAGGCATGAATGATTTTAAGGTCATCGTCGTGATACAGGCAGAATTTACTTATAGGGCTCTAATCCACTATTTTGCAGACAGTTTAATGATTATCAATCATAAGGCTGAAACGTTTTTTTCACTGAGCAAGCATTTACTCCAGTGATCTGTGTCTTGACGTGGTAAGCCAACACTCCTGTCGGCGACTCTTCTTGTCATTATTGTCGCAAAAGTGTTGCTAATTTGTTTACAGTTGTTAAAATCCATAAAATGAAATTCTTATCGTTTATTTTCAAAAAGCACATTCAGTTATGAGCGCATTGACCCGGTCCATCGCAATGATGATGCTAATGGCGGCAGTGCCATTTCCCGCGTATTCTCAGGAGGCAATAAGCCAGGAAACAGTGGTTACCGCACCGTCAGAAAAAGCTGTTGAATCACTGGTGTCCAAACGTCTGAAAAGCAGTGATACCGCAGCGCTACTCAATGGGGTGCCTGGTGTTGCTCTTGCGACAGGCGGCGGTGTTTCGAGTCTGCCGGTTATCCGTGGACAGGCGGACGACCGGATCCATCGATCACGCGAATGACTACAAAGATGCTCATGGCAAGACGGTGACCTCCTCCTATTACGAATCGCGTAACATCGGGGCTACCCTGGCCGTCAAAGGTGACCGCAGCCTGTTGACATTGAAAGCCGGGCACCAATTCATTCCAGCTCAAGGATTTGTCAACCAGTGGATGGACATGGTTGAAAACAATGCCTCTCTCTTCAATCTTCGCTACAAGAGTGATTATGACTGGGGTAAACTTGATGCCATGGCATACTGGCAGAATACATACCACAAGATGAATTCAGGTGAAGACAAATTGCCAATAAATCTGAAAATACCAGTAACGACGCCTGATATGCCTATGGTAACACGTGGTATAAACACAGGTTATTCATTGAAGACGGATATCCCGTTTACCGAAAAGAATATCCTGCGGATCGGCAATGAGTTCCATCGTTTCAGTCTTAACGACTCATGGCCTCCGATCTCTGCCACCCTGGGGACGATGGTACCCGATACCTTTCTGAACATCAATGACGGTCGTCGTGACAGGTACGCTTTTTTTGCCGAGTGGGAGTCGAGGTGGAACAAACAGGTGACGACCATTTTCGGGGTTCGCAACGAACAGGTGCGGATGTATGCCGGTGATGTGATGGGGTATAATGGCCAGAACACGGCTGGTATTACGACGACTAATTATAAACGTGATGCCGAGGCTTTTAATGCCGAGGATCATGCCCGCAACGACAGTAATTGGGATCTGACCTCACTGGTCAGGTTTGAGCTTACTCCGACAGGCACCTATGAAGTGGGTTACGCTCGCAAAACCCGCTCACCCAATCTCTACGAGCGTTATGCCTGGTCAACAATGTGGATGACCAGCGGCATGGTCAACTGGTTTGGTGATGGCAATGGTTATGTGGGTAATTTGAACCTCAGACCGCAGGCTATGCGCTGGTTAATCTTCGTACTGCATACCAGTGGAAAAATCTGCGGATTGATCTGGGCGTTACGAATCTGTTCGACACCTTCTATTATCTCCCGCTTGGAGGAATCAACTATGATAACTTTCTGGATAGCAAACTGCTGCCCAGTACCAAAAGGGCCGCCAATTTTGAGCCGCTGGCTGGTCAGGGTCGTTCGTTCAATATCGGTTTAACACAGACCTTCTGACCCGTATTGCTTTTCAGGCGACTCTTGCTGCATTATTGATCAACGAAAAGGAACTTATCTTCAAGGACGGAAAAACTCTGAATTCTGCCCCGTCCTGAAGGTGAGTGCATGCGAAAAGAAAATGAAATACGGATACTTTTTAAATCATTTTCAATTGATGTAAGCTATGAAAAACATTGGACGCTTTCTTTTTATCGCAGTTATGTCGTTACTGCCAGCATCTGGTGCAGCAATTGCAAGCACTGCAGATGGAGCAAAAAGCTTTTTTTCCAGTGCTGAAGGAAAGTTCGGGAATGGTGATTATCAGGGAGCCATAACGGACGATAACAAAGCTATTGAGCTTGATCCTTCATTTGTTCCGGCATACATCAATCGGGCGTCTGAAAAGCTTGATATGGGAGATAAGCCGGGAGCTATAGCTGACTTATTGGCGGCAGCCAGGCGTGGTCATGCGGGTGCTCAGCAATGGCTGAGCAATAACGGGGTGTCCGGTTGGTAATTGACGCTGACAATGCGACAAAAGCAGGGAAATTCCCGGCCCTTGCATAAGCAGGAAGATGACTCCGAACGTTTCTGTTATCGGAGCCGGAGTTGTTGTGAATCTGTTACCTCATTTTTCTGTCAACAGTTGCAGCGTATGTAATTCTGCTTGAATACCCTCTGTTTGGAAATTACTGAATAAAAGTGTAGTTGATAGCATATTGATCATAAAAATAGCGCAAGAACAGAACCGCAGGGAAGGTTACAGTATGGCAGGATAAGACGCTGGCTGTAGCATTATTTTACTTGTGTCCCCTGAAAGGTTCAATACTAAGTATATGGAAATACTCTTTCTTTTTGTCCTGATTATTATAAACGGTCTTTTTGCCATGTCGGAAATCGCGCTGGTAACGGCAAAGCGCTCGCGGCTGTCAAAACTGGCTGAAGATGGAGACAAATCAGCGGGTGTTGCCTTGAGGCTCGGTCACGATTTGACCAGCTTTCTTTCGACGATCCAGATTGGCATTACCTCTATTGGCATTCTTAACGGTATCGTGGGCGAGGGCGTTCTTGCTGGACCTCTGGCGATCAGGTTGCAGACATTCGGTATGGATGCTGAACCAAGCCATATTCTTGCAACAGTAGTTGTTGTCCTGTCGATTACCTATGTCACTATTGTTATTGGCGAACTTGTTCCAAAACGTCTTGGTCAGTTGAACCCTGAAAGAATTGCATGCCTGGTTTCACGCCCCATGTTTACCATTTCGACAATAACTCATCCTTTTGCCAGACTGCTTTCAGCTTCGACACACACGATTCTTCGTCTTATCGGTACCTATCCGCAGGAGATGCCAAGTGTTACCGAAGAGGAGATTCATGCCATGCTTGAAGAGGGATCGGAAGCCGGTGTGATTGAACAGCATGAACATGAAATGGTGCGCAATGTTTTTCGACTTGATGACCGTCAGCTTGGTACGTTAATGGTTCCCAGAGCGGATATTGTCTTTCTTGATGTTTCCCGTCCTCTGGAGGAGAACATTCTTCGGGTCACCGAGTCAGAACATTCCCGTTTTCCGGTTTGCAATGGTGGGCTTCAGTCCCTGCTTGGCGTGGTTAATGCCAAACAGCTCTTGTCGAAGACTCTGAAAGGCAGGTTGACGGAATTTACCTCACAGTTGCAGCCATGCGTCTATGTGCCAGAGACCCTTACCGGGATGGAGTTACTTGACCATTTCCGGACATCGGGCACCCAGATGGTCTTTGTTGTTGACGAGTACGGTGAAATTCAGGGACTGGTTACCCTCCAGGACATGCTTGAGGCCGTAACCGGAGAATTTGTTCCCCGCAATCTTGATGATTCACAGGCAGTGCAGCGCCAGGATGGCTCCTGGCTGCTTGACGGTCTTATTCCTGTTCCCGAGCTTAAAGATACGCTGGAGTTAAAATCTGTCCCGGAAGAAGACAAGGGGCTCTATCATACCCTCAGCGGTCTTATGATGTGGCTTCTCGGCCGTATGCCGCAGACTGGTGACGTTATGATCTGGGAAAACTGGACCCTTGAAATTGTTGACCTTGACGGCCAAAGAATTGACAAGGTACTGGCTTCGAAAATCTCCCAAGTTCCACAACATGAAGCCGGAAAGTCAGTAACGTCCGTACCGGCAGAGTAACAAGGCACCCTTTTCGTGCGCGCTCTGAGGGGCAAAACCCTTTGGAGCAAAAGAGTTGGTAGCGGATTGCATCAAGACCAGAAAGGGCTGCATATTGGCAGCACAAGGGACAAACTCCCGGAAAATGATAATATCGCTAACATAAAGAAGGTTAACCAGTTATGAAACATCAAGAAGCAGATTGTCTCTTTTGCCGGATAGTGCGAGGAGAGATCCCCGCCAAGATCATCTATCGCAACGACCACGTTGTATCTTTCAGAGATATTACCCCGGTTGCGCCACAACATGTACTGATTATTCCTGTCAGACATATCTCTTCACTCAGTGAACTCAAGCCCGAAGATGAAGCAATCGCTGGTCAGATTCTTCTTGCCGTCGGAGCGGTTGCTGAAATTCTTGGTATCAGAGCATCGGGCTACCGGTTTGTCTTTAACTCCGGGGCTGATGCCATGCAGAGTGTTTTTCATATCCACGGCCATCTGATTGGCGGTCAACAGATGGGCTGGCCACCATTTCCCTAACCATTGCTGCTGCGGCTTTGCTTAACTTTTTCTGCAAAAACCGTCGATCTCAATGAATTTTTTTGTGTTCCTTGCCGTTATACTGGTTGCAATTAGTCCTATTTATTTTTTTATCGTTTAGTGCGGGAGATCATGGAATGCGGTTATCAGAGTTGAAGGTTGGCAAGGAGGCTGAAGTGACGGCTGTAAAAGCTGAAGGGGCTGTAAGACGCAGAATTATGGATATGGGACTGATCAAAGGCACCAGATTCAAAGTGGTAAGGGTTGCGCCGCTCGGAGATCCTATGGAGATTTTTTTCAAGGGGCTCCATCTCGCTTTGAGGAAAAATGAGGCTGAAGGTATTTGGGTGGCAGAACAGCCTGATAAATGATCAGAGTGACCATGAATGAGCAGAATGAGATATGTATCGCGCTTGCAGGTAATCCAAACTGTGGGAAAACCTCTCTTTTCAATGCTCTCACCGGCGCTCATCAGAAAGTTGGAAATTTTTCAGGCGTCACGGTTGAAAAGCATGAGGGATATCTCGACTACAAGGGATACAGGATCACGGTGGTCGATCTGCCTGGCATCTATTCTCTCACTCCATATTCGCCCGAGGAGATTATCACCAGAGAGTACCTCATCAAAGAGCCGCCGGATGTGGTGGTCAATGTTCTCGAAGGGCCAAACCTTGAACGCAACCTGCTGCTGACCACGCAGCTCATGGAGCTGGAGGTTGATTTTCTCGTTGCCCTCAACATGATCGATGAAGTTGAGGAGAAAGGGATCGTCATAGAGATAAAGCAGTTGCAGCAACTGCTCGGCTGTCATATTATCCCGACATCGGCAAAAAAAAGTATCGGACTGGATGCACTGCTTGACCATGTCATCAGGGTTGCACGCAAGGATATAACGATTCGCAAAAACAAGCTCTTTTTCCGCCCCGGGCTTGAAGCATCCGTTGAAAAAATTACCGCAATACTAATTCGTCAGAAGGAGCTGAACGGCTTCAATCCGCGATGGCTGGCCATCAAGCTGCTTGAGAATGATCGGGAAGTCTATCAGGAGGTTCAACGCCATCCCGTCTGGGTCAAGGTTGAACTTGCTCTTCAGGAGGCGCTCAAAGAGGCTGAACAAATGCACGATTCGGAGCCGGAGATTCTCATTACCGAAGATCGTCACGCATTCATTCGTGGAGCAATGCAGGAGTGCGTTTACCAGCCCGGTGGGGTAAAAGCCACACCAACCGACTATATCGACATGGTGGTGCTCAACAGGCTCCTTGGCCTGCCAATCTTTTTACTGGTCGTCTGGTCGATATTTCAACTGACCTTCACCCTTGGCGCCCCAATAATGGGATGGCTGGAGCTCCTTTTCGGCTTCATCGGCTCAACCATAGAGCCTCTGCTGCCCAATGAGACACTCCGCTCCATTGTCATTGACGGTATTATCGCCGGGGTTGGCGGCGTTCTGGTCTTTCTGCCCAATATTGTGCTGCTCTTTATCGGGCTCTCTTTTCTGGAGGCATCAGGCTATATGGCCCGTGCCGCCTTTGTGATTGACCGCGTGATGCACCGCTTCGGCCTGCATGGCAAATCCTTTATCCCCATGGTCACCGGGTTCGGCTGTTCAATTCCGGCCATTATGGCAACACGAACCCTGAAAAGCCGCACTGACCGGCTTGTCACCATCATGATCATCCCTTTCATGAGTTGCGGGGCTAAATTACCGGTCTATATGCTTCTGACGGCAGCTTTTTTTGCGCCTGACGTGGCCGCAAACATCATGTTCGGCATTTATCTGCTCGGTATTGTTGTTGGTCTCTGGACGGCATTGATCCTGAAAAAAACGGTGATGAAGAGCGACTCTGAGCCCTTTGTGATGGAGCTGCCACCCTATCGCTGGCCAACGCTGGCCTCGGTATTGTTTCAGGCAAAGATCAAGGCGCTGATGTATCTGAAAAAAGCGGGAACGCTCATTCTTTGCGCTGTCATCATTATATGGGCGGTCAGCAACTATCCGCATAACAGCGCTCTCGATGCCACATACACGGCAGAGAACAAACGGATCGCGGAGAGTGGCATGAATGCATCAGAAAAAAAGGAGCTCAAGAGATCGCTGGAACTGCGCATCAAATCGGAACAGCTTGAGTACTCTCTGGCTGGGCGTGCAGGCAAAGTGCTTGAACCGCTTATCAGGCCCCTTGGCTTCGACTGGAAAATCGGCATTGCCCTTGTGACCGGCCTGGCGGCAAAAGAGGTTGTTGTCTCCACCCTTGGCACCATCTACTCCATCGGGCAGAGTAACGACACACCGGTAGAGCTGAAATCAATTCTCCGACACGACCCGTCATTCAGCAGGGCAACCGCACTGAGTCTGATGGTCTTTGTGCTGCTCTATATCCCCTGCGTAGCGGCAATCGGCGTGATGAAAAAAGAGGTCGGACGCTGGCGGCCTGTGCTTCTTTATTCAGCCTACTCTCTTTCCGTAGCATGGGTACTTTCGTTCGTCGTCTATCGGCTTGCGCTGGTGATGTTGTAGACAACTCACCAGAATAACGGCAGCATATTGTCGTCGAAGCAAAAGTCAATGCAGACAGTCCGCACAGAAAGGCGATGTATTCAGAGTGCTTTTCCGGGGTCTGATTTCTCCGTCAACAATGTTGTTCATGTCGGCGAACAACCAAACCCATAAGCCTCTGCGCAAAAAGACACCAATCTCTCGTGACAGGCAAATAACTCAGGAGTTGCCTTGAACATTTCGGTAAAAAACAGGGAGAGCCGTCCTGCGTCCTCTTCATACTCATGGTTAACGGCATTGCGTATTTCTCGAATCATCTTCCAGCGCTCTACCGACTCCAACACCTTGAGCTTTTCCATAAAAGCCAATACTGAACCAAAACGCTCGACTTCAACCTCTTCTTCAATGGCTATCGCTCTCATGGTCTTCCCGAGATGCTCCTGAAACTCGCTGAACCGTACACGAAAAGCAGCGAGCATTTCGTGCTGCTCCATGCTCATGGCCTGCCAATTCTTGACAGGAAAGATTTCACTGCACCGCTCAAAAGAGTGCGTCAGATAATCACGCATACGCTGCAAATGATCCAATTGCCTTGAGATAAGGAGCAAATGCTCGGTCATAGGAGAACCCCCTTCTTTTTTGCGATATGATAGATTGGTTCATCCTTTACATGATCATTAACAACCAGATCAACGTGCAGGTCTAAACTCTCTTCGATAGATATTTTACAGTGCAGTGCCGCCATGGGCGCATTACTCTGCGTCGTCTCCACATACAAATCCACATCTCCACCACGTTGCGCATCATCAACGCGCGAACCAAACAACCACACTTTAGCATCGGTGCCGAAGTTTTGCCGGGTTGCCTGAAGTATGTACTGCTGCTGTATCTTGCTGAGTCTCATAACGTTTTTTTATCTGATAGCATTTGCAATAGACAATTATCAAAAGGGGCGACCAATTTCAGAGATGCGTTCCACAACATACCTGACATCATGATTTGAAATGCTCCATCGGTATCAAAAAAGCATTTTTCGTACTTTTTACAGTTAATGGCGACTTGCGATTCGATAAAGCAGGTGCTCCCGATCCGCCTCTTCGTCAATGGCTACAGCTCTCATGGTCGTATCAAGATATTCCTGATATCCACTGAACCGGAGAGATTGGCTTGCAGAACCATGGCAGCTCATTTACACCACCATATTGTTCGGAATACATCTGCTGGCGGCTGAATGCTCCACAACTGCATAACTGGTAATGCCAAACAATACTGCATAAGGTTTGAATTTTCGCCTGAACTGCTCATTCAACAACTGGATATCAGGTTTCTGTGCTCTGTCACAATGCACAATAGTGACCACATTAAATTTGGTGTGATCATCAGGAACAAAGGGAAAGCAAGGATTGAGATTGACAGCATAGGGATAGCAATGTTTGCTGGCCAGAAACATGCAGATGCTGTCGATGGCCTTTTTCACCATATCCCAGGACTTCTGTTCAATTGTATCCGATGCTGTCAAAGAAGCTGACGAGTAATCTTTCAACTCCATTAACCAATAAACATTACTGCCAGCATCATACCAGCAGGCATCCATCTCTTTGAAATGATTCCCGGAGAGAGCCTGATATCCTGCACAGGATGAAAAACGAAAGAAATTCCCGTCAGGAAAATCAAGTGTTATGTTGCTTTCGGTAAATTTTGGCATAATCAACAGCTTATAATGCTAAATCAAGCTTCACCTCTTCGTCTGACATCCTGATCGCTTCATCAGAAATAGGATTCTCAGGGAACTCACTTTTCAGATCATACACTGCATAAGCAAGTGACCGCCCCCTCTCTCGACTCAGTGAATAGCAGTTTGTTGTTACGTTATCCCGTCTTGCAGAAAGATGCAGTTGCTTTAAAACAAAATAGTTGTGGGTAGCAAGAAATATCTGGATACCTGATTTCGCCATCAGCATCAACATTTCAACCAGCTCTCTTGCAGCTTCAGGATGGAGAGTCGTTTCTGGTTCATCCAAAAACAGTAACGAATTGGCATTGAGTTGCCGATTACGAATCAGGGTGGTCAGTATCCCGATCTTTTTGACTCCCTCTGCGGTGAGCTGGATAGGAAACTCGGTGTTCCCTTTTTTGAAGAGGAAATCATCATCACTTTGCTGCTCAATCTGCCCTTCAAAAAGATCCTCAAGCCTTTTATTGACATCCTTGAGCTCCGCAGTAATATTTCCTCGTTGTGCCGGAATCACCAATGCCCTGATTAAATCAAGATACGTATCGTCAAAGCCTGGCATCTCCAGATTATCCCGCGTTGCTCTTATGGCTTTTAACGAGGTAAGCACCTCTTTTGCCGGAATAAACAAACAGCGAAAGTATTCTGAAATCGGCTTTATACTTTTCTGGCAATCCACAATAGTGTTGGTTGTAGAATCGCCAAAAGTAAAATGCAGGCGGTCTTCATAAGACAACTCAGAGTGTTTAAACTCAATATCCACGGAGAGTTTTTCTTTTGTGATTTTACTGACCAGCTCACCCAACCCTTTCTTGCCCGGCTGAAAAGTATCCAACAGTTTTTCAGCTAACAGCTTTTTGAGCTCAACATCGCTGTTTTGTGACCGTCGGCTGTAAATATCAACGGTTTTTGCTGCGCCGTACAGCAATTTCAGCAAAGCCGTTTTGCCGGTATCGTTTTTCCCGATAATGACATTTACAGAGGCAAATTCTTTACTGTCGAATTTGCCATAGCCCATAAAGTTTTCAAGGGTTATTGACTTGATCATTCTTTGTTGAAGATGATAAGATGATTAATAAATTGGCAACCATAGTGATTATACAATTCCATTCCGTTTACTCGATTATTTGACGATCAAATCCCAAACAGTTTGATTTATAGACGAATAAGCTCTTATATCCTCTGATTTTTGGGAGAGCGGCAAGAATATACCTGACATCATGATCTGAAATGCTCCATCGGTATCACAAAAGCCCTTCTCGTATTTTTTACAGTTGATGGCGAGTCGAAATTCGATAAAGCAGGTGCTCCCGATCCGCCTCTTCGTCACGACTGTGCATTTTCCGATGGCAGTTCGGGCAAAGAGCTACAACATTTTCAATCAAGTCATAGCCACCACGCGACAACCAAGTCACATGATGGGACTCAAGATAGGGTTCAGCGTTGACCGTCAGGAATGGAGCTGGCTTTGTGCACAGGTCACAGTCACCTTTCGCCAGTATTTTTGCATATGCCGCAACATAAGGATCCCTGACATAGGCCGTCGTTGCTGCCAATTCTATCTTATGCGGAACAGGACTCGCCATTGCTGCCCGTCTGGCCAGTTCATTCCTGTCGAGGGTAGCAACGCGCCGCTCACTCTCCTCATACCAGGATGCCAGTGAGCGACTATCAGGGTTCGATGGAAGATCTGACAAAGACAAAGTTTGTTTATGCACAGAAGTTTCATCGCAAATCTTGAACTCATAAACTTTGCTGCCTTCAGAATAATCAAGCGAACCAGCGGTTTTTAATTTTTTGCGAAACTGCTGATGTTTGTTAGCAGAAAGTCCAAGAGCTTTAAATGCTTGCCAAGTAGAAGAATATTTGTCCAAAAACACGCCTTTTTCATGTACTATAACCGGATCATGCTTGATTCGTGCCGCTTTCACCTCTGGATCTTGCCAGCTTTTTTTGACACCCTCAGCAATATTTCGACGCTTATGACTATCATTCATATTATTATTTTTAATGAACTTCCATTAAATGACGCTCACCTCTGACAAGAGGAAAAAGCATAAATTCATTATTTATTTGGCAGATTGTTAATAATTATCTTTAAGTCGTGCAGGTGGGTCTCAATAAACTGGATACTGGTTTTCTCATCTCCAAGCATTAGCGGAACCTCATAACCCTCACTATTAGCTATTGCGTTTTTCAGTTCAGCCATAGACTTTTCCTGCCGTTTAACAAACTCTTGATACTTTGCGGCACAAAGAGGACATAGTGCCAGATACTGCGCTTCAAATTCCTTGGGTAAAAATATGCTGGAAAGCACTTCAATTGCCTCAAAATAGTATTCGCCATTGCGCTTTTTGAAAGGCATTTCACATTTGCAGATCTGGCAAAACATCTCACCAAAGCTATCCGTGTATTGCTCTCTGAGCAATGGTACTGGATCGATTGTGCCGCGCGAGATGCGATCACTTCTTTCACGTTTCTCATACTCTTTTTCCGGTGCATCAGAAATCTGTTCAGCAAGTCGTTCCTCGCGACGTTCCGAATTTAAAACAGGTTTTGATGGAAATGACGGCTCCTTTTTATCCATACTTGGCAGAAACTGTTCAAGCAATCTGTCTGGAGACTGCCCGCATTCTCTTAGTAATTTGGCTACATAAGCCATTTTCTCAGCTTCCTCTGCTGACATAAACCCCATTATTTGCGCATGATAATTTTGCGATACATATTCTTCGCTGCGCTTTTTGGCTTGTTCCCCAAAACCTATAGCAGTCAACAAGCCATTACGATCATCATAAGGGTAGTCAGTACGAAGTTCGTCCCTTGTTATATCCTGAGGTTTATGGAACTCTCCAGATTTGTCCGGTATCCATGCAACAGATTTCAAATGGTGAACTAATTGTGAATCCGCTTCACGTGTTGTGGGAAATGTTCTATTAGGTCGATACTGAGCCCTAGTCGCATCTCCGACGTATCTGATTACCGCTTGCCAAATTAATCTACTTGCTGCGATTGATCTGACGACAAGGTAACTTTCTATCAAATCTATTGAGTAATCTAGCTCAATTGAATATTCGGTTTTTTTAGCTCCGTCCCGTAAATCTTGCAATAGCTCACAGTATTTAGGGTTTGAAATGATGGGTGCTGATATAATACTTATAGTGTGCATTACCCCAACAGCTTTGATAAAATCCGTGAAGTCCTCAACTTGAACTTCATCAAGCTTACCAATATATCCGTTCCAAAGGACAGGTTTCTTGTGAATGTCTATCAATTCTGCGAGGCCAGTCTTTTGGAATGGAATATCTATGCAAAGCTCTTCTGGCTTTGACCAAAGCAGCTTACCGTCCGCTGAAACGCCAAGTAAAAATGCTTTTTCTTTAAAAAGATATGCGTCGGTGGGATTCTTTTTCCAAAACGCAAGAAACTCCATTAAATCATCGTAGTGGTCAATTTCCACCTTACCTGGTGGTTTAGGGTAAAGTGTCAATCTCAACGCAATAATTGCTTTTTCATCGAAAGGTCGCACACCAATATGCCTCAGAAATACTTCTGCCAGCCTCTTTTGTGCATCAGAACGCCCGCTGCTGTAAACGGAAGGTTTAACAAAATGAATATTCGTTGATGAACAGGCTCCTTCTTCAGGAGGGAAAAACGCTTTATCAGGTACTACGTGCTGATCGCCTTGCTCCGTTGTAACTCTGACGATAAAAAGCTCATGGACATCCAATGACGCGTTATTCGTCTCATAAGCCTCTCCCAAGAGAGCATAAAAACGCATAAGCCATGCATCATCTTTTGCTAAAATCCAATCATTCACGATCTTTCGCTCTTCATCATTACGTGAACTAAATCGTGAAGCAAGCTCTTTCCACCCCCAACTATCGATATTAAGACTCTCAAGAAAACGATCCTCTCGTTGATTCTGTTGAGGTGGATTTGCCGCCCAAAGTGGGGGTGAATAATTTGTAAGTAATGACAGATCATCATCACTCAATACTTCTGCAATTTTTGCTGGTCCCCTAAAAATACTGGTGGAGGAAGCATGGCTTCCGCTTTTTGTTGGTGTAAGCGCTTCTTTCTTAAAAAAACGAACTATAGCCTCCCTGATTGGCTCATAAAAACTCGAAAGTCCATCTAACTGATTAGGTAATACCGCCAAAAAACTCATAGAAAGCATACCTCTATTACGAATATCAACCAGTGATTCTACAATAAGATTAGCAATGCTATCGCGAAGTTGACGGTTTGCTTCACAGTCACGCACGCTGTCACGAGCAACCGTTGAAGCAAACGGCGCATGAATATGGAATTTCAAAAGCGATAATTCTTTAGTCGCAGGGAAAAAGATCGAGACTTGTGCATTATCAACAGGAATAATTTTCCAATCAGCAGAGCGCTTTTGCGCATCATCTTCAATAAGGCAAAAGGCTATTGCAATCCGACAGGATTTTAGCCCCCCCTTTTCATCAATTACATTGACATCCTTCTGATAACGCAACCAGTGAGAATGAAAATCTAAACCATCTGGCTGTTGTGCACATATTTCAATACGTCCACCATCGTGTTCAATGCGTTTTAGAAAACCCAAAGAACCATCGGGAAAAAGGTATTCGATTGTATGTATATGGCTAAGGAACAACAAGGTATTGTCATTCAGCTCTCGGAGACCTCGCTCGATTTCCTCAACAGCTTTTACTGCTTGCTTGGTAAAATGATTGAATGGAAAAAGAAACCGAGTTTCCTTATCATTCATAATAATACTTGGAACAGTCTCAGGAACAAGAAGATCATGAATTCTGAAATGAAATCGTCCCGAATGAATTTCAGGACTACTGGTATAAGCAAACACAGCTTTGAAGCCAACGCCGAACTTGCCAATATTTGTCGGATCATTACGCTTGTTACTCTTACCAAGACTGGTGATTGATTCTACATCCGTAAGATCGAAAAGCCGATCACCATTATGTTCAAACTCAATCTCGTCAGGGGTCAAAGTAAATCGAACAACCTGTGCTCCTGAATCTTCGGCATTTTGCAGAAGCTCATAAATGAAATGAGCATTGTCAGGGTATAGCTCAGTCAGCAGTTGTTGAATGCCATCTTCGAAACCATTCTTTCTACTGGAGTCGACCCAGTTTTGTCGTTCTTGTACTAATTCTTCAAATGTTTGGAACATTATCACTTTTCTCCATAAATCGTTATCACCCCATACGCCACCGCGCTTGCTATAATATCAGCTCGCTCCATCGCAATATCAAGCTCCTGGGTGCGCCGCGCATAATCCGCTTCAGCAGTAGCAATTTGTGACTCACGCATTTTTTGAATTTTGTCGTTGCTCGTTTGTTGAAGCTGTTCTCCAAGCAGCGCCATCCGTGCCTGATGGCTGGTTGAAAGACTTACCCGGCGATACTCTGCCAATTCCTGTGTCCGCTGCTGATGTTTAGCCTTTGCATCACTCCATAGTTTGTAATGCTGCTCATCTAACGTATCCCAAACGGATGAAGGAACCTCTCCTGCAATACCGCTCAAGCCATCAACAGCTTTTTCAAGAAGACGACCAAGATACTCGGTCACAACCTCAGATGAAGCAATTGGCTGAAGAAGAAGATCCTCTTTAATACCATGAAAACGCCACTGATAGATGGCAAATTCATACCGCCCGGCAGGCACGTCATTGCTGGCAACGCTCAAATTTGTCACAATCCGTTGCTTGGCATCGAATGATAACGCCGCCTGTTTGACCAATGGGTGAAGTGGCATGATAAAGGTCGCCTCATGATGCTGCATTGCACAATCAGACTCGAACGTGGCAAGCAGATGAGGAGTTCCCCCCTTCAGCCAGTTCTCCCACTCACGGTAAACCGAATTATTTTGCCGGGGCAGTTGCTGAAAATCTCGCAGCAAGCTGCTTCGGGCATCCTGGGAGAGACGAATTGTTTTGAGAGATTTTTCACCAAGAATATACTCCTGATCACTTCCACACACTCGCTGAAGATACAAAGTAATGAGACTGCGAATTGAGGATGGCGACAACCAGAAACTGGCCGCTTCTTCAATCTCACTCTTCATTTGAGCTTCGGGAAGCCGAATGCCGAACAGTTCTACCTGCCGTTGCTCCAGCTCTTCCTGCTCCTGCATCAAGCGAATTTTGTTGTCCGCTAATTGCTGGAGCATCAGCTTCCGCTCATCTTCATCCAGATTATAGTTTTCGGCAATATTCTTGATTTCATTGGTAATTTCGCCCAAAATCTCTTCACTTCCTCCCAACGCATTATTGAACACACCTATGCGAACCAGACAGCGCTCGTAAATATCTGCATCGACAGTGCCGGGAGTAATCATGTTGACAATGGCGACACTGTCACTTTTTTGGCCATTTCTGTCAATACGGCCAATACGCTGCTCAATGCGCATCGGATTCCAGGGAAGATCGTAATTCACCATGCAATCACAGAACTGATAATCCAGACCTTCGCAGCCAACTTCAGAAAACAGAAGCACATCGAGACAATCAGGATCATCTTTCGATTTCTCAAAGCGGCTTCGGAGTATAACACGCACATCATCTGGCGTACCACCATGAATCATCCCCACACGAAACGCTTCTTCACCAAGATTGTTGTAAAGGTAGTTCAGCGTATGCCTGAAGCTGCTGAACAACATCACCTTATTGTTCGGCAGACTTTGCTTGTCGCGAATGATCGTTCGCAATGCCTCAAGTTTTGGGTCGTATAACTCAAGAGAACGGGCACCTTCAAGTAGAGCCTGAATTTGTGATTGGATAGAATTTATCGTCGCATCCGGTGGGGCCAGTTCCGTATTGTCCGCTTCCTCCCAGGATAACTCATCAAAATGGCGGGTGAGAATATCTTCAAGAAATGGCGCAAGGCCATACAGGCAACTGGCAGCCTGACGCCGGATTGTCGTCATCATGAATTTGACATTGGCATCACCATGAAGCTTGATGAATATCTCAGCCTGAATGCGGAGCAGTTCGTCATGAAGATGCTGCTGTACCGGTGTAAATGGAATATGCACCGTCTCCGGTTTCCGAAGCGTGAAGTTCCCTATATCGCGACGGCGTGTTCTGTTGATGATGCTGGCAAAGGTGTGCATCGCTTCAATATCAGAGATCATCTTCACCCGTTCAGCATCGGTAATGTGCCCATCGACAAGTCGGGAGTGAATCCTGATAAAATCCGGATTATGCCGCAAGATCGATTGCCCCCATGAGGTGCTTGTCGCTTCATCCAGAGATGCAATAACCTGGTCAGGCCATTCTGGTTCTTGTGTTCTCGCTGCACTTACCGCCTTGTTAATGAAGGGATTCGGCTCTGCCATGTGCTCAAAGCTTTCCTTGTCGATGATAAGATCGGGACGCAGGGTATTGAGCAGAACAAAAAGATCTGAACTTCCAAGCTGAATCGGCGTGGCTGTCAAGAAAACAACGGCTTCAGCATGGTCACAGAAAAAGCGCACAGCCTTGTGACTGAAGGTATTCTGGTTACGAATGTGATGAGCCTCATCAACAATAACAAGGTCAAAACGTGGTGGCGGATCAAGATTGAGTAACCCTTTTTTCCGTTTTTTATGGCCTCCTTTTACTGACCCATACAGAAGCGCCTCGTCAAACAACGAGTATGGCACAATGGCTTTTTGATGTTGTTCTGGCCACACACCATCCAAATCCATTTCATCAATACAGTACCTGAGAGTCGCGCCATCAAGATGCGTAAACCGCTCTTCAAAACGTTTCATCTCATTCTCCCACTTGCGCTCAGTTACCAGCGGGCGAGGGCAAATAATCAAAACAGATCGAATATCCCTTCTTGCCTGCAGCTCCCGAAGAATCAAACCTGCCTCAATGGTTTTACCAACACCGACACCATCAGCAATTAACAAACGGGGACGATCAGACCTGATAAACCTCAACACTGGTCTGAATTGATAAGGTATGAAGTCGATGCGAGCCGCATTGAGAGAATAGAGCGTCGATAAGCCTGGATACCTGATTTGCAAGGCCGTGAGGTAAGCATGGAACTCTTTGCAAACTAATGTCCCGGCACTTTGCTCAGAAACAGTATCAGCCTGCAACTGAGAGGCATAAAATATCTGCATCTGACCATCAAGAAAAACCTTGAACCGGTTCTCCGGCTGGCTTGGCAGAATGGCTATAACGGCACCTCGGGAGGATGGATTTGATTTGACAGCAACAACTTGACCCGGTTCAAATTCAACTGCATCAAGCGGCTTTTTCGCTTGCTCGGTCAAAGCATTCCCTGCGTTAGCCTGCTGTTGTTGAGGTTGAGGTTGAGCTTCAGTTGCAAGAAGTGCAGACTTCGTGGCTCGTAACTCCTGAATCAATTTGTCATCCCCTCCAATAACTACAGCAAAACGCTGTAACGTATCCAAATCACGATAAATATCATCAACAATCAAGCTCTCGGTGGTCGCATGTGCCCAACGATTGCGCACGGTCTGCATCTCTTTAACGAAATGACGAGCTTCGGTTGTCATGCTCAGACTGGTCGCTATCTGGTACCAATTCTGATCGAGCACACGCAGCAACCCTGCGAGATCCAGTCCACTCAACGTTGTAATATGGCTCTGCTCTATTCGCCGTTTCTGCTGAAAAGAGAGCCCATTGATAACCGCCTTATTCCACCAGTCATCAAGGATGGTTGGCAACACCTTTTCCAGAAAAACCGCAAGCTGCCGCGTCACCTCGTTAAGATGCCTGGCGACCGCTCCGTAAATAAGAGCACTCTCTTTCATCATGTTTATGTCGATAAATTTAGGGCCGAAATACACTCCACTTCACCAGTACTATTCTGTCTGAAAATCGAAGGCAACGTTGGGTCAATGAAAACAAGCAAAAACAGTGTTTTCATTTGGCACTTTCCATCACCGTTAAAAAAACGCAACAGAGCGATAGCTTTTTATTCAATCAAAGCAAAAAAATGGAGATACCGAAAAAAAACGCAATGACCAACGTTAAAAATAAGCTAACGTAATGATAAAATCCGAGGAGCGATCAATGTCGACCTCAAACTATCTGTTTCCAATAGAGCATCTCTGGCTGAATACTCCCAAATAATGGAAGCAGACTTCAGAACAGATGTTCTCCATCTTCAAAGAAGCCGTTACTGTTATGAAAGAAATGCCATAGAGTGTAAATTCACTCGTTGACAAGGATTGATTGACCGGCTCCCTGAAATTTTCGGCGAATCGAAAAGCTTTATGGCAACCCTTGAACAAGACAAAAAAATGTCATGAAAATCAACCACCTCGATTTATCGAACTATAAGGGATTCAAAGAGACGAGCATTGACTTCGACGATGACTTCAATTTGATCGTTGGTGAAAACGGGAGCGGCAAGAGCAGCTTGCTTGATGCGTTGGCTGTTGCTGCCGGGAGCTTTTTATTGGGTGTGAAGGGCTACGATTCACGGCATATCAGAGACGAAGATGTCCGTATCGAATACAGCAAACAGAGCGAAAATCCCGTTCCATTGCCCCAGTATCCCGTCTCAGTTGCGGTAAAAGGTTCCATTTCTGATCCCGAGGCACTGCATGGGAAATGGGATCTGGAGTGGAAGCGGGAGATTTATGGCAAAGGGGGCAAGACCACCAGTAAGGATGCCAGAGCCCTGAAAGAGTTGGCGGAAAAGATTGTGCAAAAGGTTCAGGATGATCAACGGGTAACTCTTCCTTTAATAGCATATTATGGGGCAGGAAGGTTATGGATTCCGACAAAGGAGATGCTGCCGAATGATAACATTCCCTCTGCATTAAGAAATCCTGTTCGTCTCGAAGCCTATACCTTTTGCATTGATCCAAGAATAAAATTCAGCGAAATCTTTAATTGGCTCGCAAACGAAAAATATATCTCCCTGGAGCAGGGTCACGAGAATGCGACGTTCAAGGCCGCGAAGGATGCCATGAGGCGCTGTGTGGATAATTGCAACTATCTGGATTATAGCGTCAAGGACAAAAATCTTGTGGTTGAATATGGGGGTAAAGGGCGATTACCTTTCAACCTGCTTAGTGATGGTCAACGATCCATGCTTGCGGTTGTTGCAGACATCGCAATCAAGGCGGCGGTTTTGAATCCGCACCATGGCGAAGCCGTTCTACAAGAGACCTCCGGTGTTGTTCTGCTTGATGAAATAGATTTGCACCTTCATCCCAAATGGCAGCGCCAGGTTGTATCGAACCTTAAAAACATATTTCCCAAAATTCAGTTTTTTGCCTCAACACACTCCCCACAGGTGATCGGCGAAACACCGGCAAGTCAACTTATTGTTTTGCGGCAAGATGGAAGCTGGTTCAAGCCAGATGCGTCACTTGGCCTCAACAGCAATGAGGTCTTACGGGATATTATGGGGGCAAACTACGTGAGCCCCGGATTTTCTGAAAAAATTGCACAACTGGACGACTACCTTGCAAATGCTGAATTTGAGGAGGCTCAAAATTTATTGAATGCTCTTCGAAATGAATTTCCAAATGTGCCAGAGTTTGATCGTGTAGACGCCTATATGGATCGCATGGATGCAATCGCCGGAGAGGATGATTCACGTTAATTGCTGCTGACCCATGCGCTATATCGAAAAAAATGAACCCCCCCAGGCGCTTCTCTTCTGGAAAGCTCAACGCAATGCTGCTGCACAGTCCCTTGATTTTGCTGAATTGGGTCGTGTCGAAATGAATGGAGAGATGGTGGATGTCAAGAAAGCCATCAAATCACAACGACTGAAAGATCAGGGCTTTTTATGTGCATACACAATGCTCTGGATTACGGCAGATACTTCGCATATCGAACACCTCATTCCCCAGTCATTGTCTCGCATCGAAAAGCATAGAGAACAAACGGTTGAATACGGAAACATGGTCGTGTGTTATCCCGGAAAGGAGAGTAAAGGCTGTATTGAATTTGGAGCAACTTACCGTGGCGATGCGTTGCTTGCCGTGACACCTCGCGATCCAAAGTGCGAGATTTTGATCCAGTATCATCAGAATGGAACGGTGACAAGCGATGAACCAGCGGTTGAGCGAATGCTTAATGAGGAAGTTTTGAATCTGAATGCACCAACGCTCAAAGATCGCAGGAAAGATATCTTTGATCAGCATGGAGTTGGCTTGAGGTCAGATAAGCCTCTGAAGATTAGAGAAGCAGAACGTTTCGTAAACTCTGTCATGAGCCAAAATGCAAAAGGGGAACTTCCTCCTTTTTGTGTTGCACTTGCCCATGCGGCCCTCAAACATATTGAGCTGCTCAAAAAACGACGTGAACGACTGATGGCTTAGCGTCTTCCATAATCAGGACGTTAACAAGAATAGTTCTCCGTATTGGTACGAATTGCCAAGTCCTCAGCAGCTCTTCCTGCCCGCTCCGTTCGGCCCGGCAATGATAATAATTTTTTTCAACGTCTTTGCCCGCTCAACTGTTTACGTAATCAGGGATCACAAAAAAGATAACAATTTGATAGTTCAAACAGGACTGGATAATTCATTATATCCGCCCGGTATCCCATCCGATTATATTTCTACCTCAGATGGATCTCCCCGTATATTAAAGAGAGATAGTCCAGTTTGATTCCAGATAAATGACTTCCAATCAGAACTTCTCCATCAATCAATCAGCCGTTACTATTATGAAAGAACTGCCATAGATTGTAAATTCACTTTTTAACAAAAAATTACTCCCCCAAGGTAATGAAAGCTGCGCTCCTCCCATCTCCTGCTCATCAGGTCGCCCCAAAACCACTCCTGAAATGGGCTGGCGGAAAAACTCAGCTTTTAGGCGAAATAATCCCAAAAATCCCGCAAAACTATTCCCGTTACATTGAGCCATTCTTCGGTGGAGGAGCGGTTTTCTTTTCGCTCCGCCCTGAGCAAGCAATTATTGCCGATAACAACCCTGAGCTTATCAACCTCTACCAAACAGTTGCTGATGATCTTGACGGGGTTATCGCCAAGCTTCGCCAGTATGAAAATACCGAGGACTCCTTTTATGCTGTCCGAGCCAAGGACTGGACGAAGCTCTCTTGCGCCGAGGCATCAGCACGCACCATCTTTTTGAACAAAACCTGTTATAACGGCCTTTATCGCGTCAATAAATCCGGCGGGTTCAATGTGCCTTTCGGCGGATACAAGAACCCTAAAATAACCGATGAAGTCTCTCTTTATGCTGCATCAGCACTGTTGAGGAGGAGCACCATAATTTGCGGTGATTACAAGAGGGTGCTACAAGAAAATGCTCGGCCAGGAGACTTTATTTTTCTTGACCCACCTTATCTGCCAGTCTCTGAGTACTCCGATTTCAAGCGATACACCAAAGAACAGTTCTACGAAGAGGACCATATTGAGCTTGCCGCTGAGGTAAAACGTCTGCATGAGCTGGGCTGCCATGTTGTACTCACAAACTCAAACCATCCACTGGTCAACGAGCAGTACGAAATGTTTCCCATGGAAGTGGTTCAGACAAAGCGGTACATCTCCTGTAATGGCAAGGGACGGAGAGGTGAAGATATGATTGTCACCATTCCACCGAAACAGGGGTTCAATCTTCACCTGGTCTCCCAAGCCCTGCCTCCACAGGTGGCAAAATATCCATCGACCAGGTACATGGGCTCAAAACAGAAGCTGCTGACTGAAATTTGGGCTGTTGCCTCACAATTTGAATTTGAAACTGCGATAGATCTCTTTTCCGGCTCCGGGGTCGTCGGGTACATGTTAAAATCGCAGGGCAAAACGGTTATCAGCAACGACTATATGGCAATGTCGTACACGTTTGCCAAAGCGATGATTGAAAACAGCGACCTTACCCTGTCGCAGGCTGAAGCCATGGCCCTGCTCGAACCGGTCGAACCTATTGATCACTTTGTCGAAACACGATTTCAGGGACTCTACTACAGCGATGAGGATAACCGCCTGATCGATATTATCCGCTCAAACGTCAAGGCGTTAAGAAACCCTTGCAAAAAAGCAATCGCCATGACCGCCTTGATTCGTGCTTGCCTGAAAAAACGCCCTCGCGGCATCTTCACCTATATCGGCCATCGCTATGATGACGGGCGCAAGGATCTGCTCATGACGTTTCAAGCCCAGTTTCTTGAGGCGGTTGAGAGTGTCAATGCTGCGGTCTTTGATAATGGCAGACAGAACAAGGCACGTCACGGAGATGCCATGACACTGCAAAACCAGGAATCAGGACTGGTCTATATTGACCCTCCCTATTATTCCCCTTTATCGGATAATGAATACGTGCGCCGTTACCATTTTATTGAAGGTCTGGCTCGTGACTGGCAGGGTGTAGAGATTCAGGAACACACGGTCACCAAAAAATTCAAGTCATACCCAACGCCATTTTCGTCAAGAAATGGTGCGGCTGATGCGTTCGACAAGCTATTCAAACATTTCCGCAACAGTCTGATCATGGTCTCCTACTCCTCCAACAGCCTCCCGACTCTGGATGAAATGGTGACAATTCTGGCAAAACACAAGCCTCACGTCGAAGTCGTGCCGGTCAATTACAAGTACTCTTTTGGTAATCAGGGAAACAAGGTCGGCAAGAACAAAAACGATGTCCAGGAATATATTTTTGTGGGCTATTAACGGGAACATATCCAATGAGACCATGGTGTTTGGGGAACACAACAGTTCGCAGCCCGTTCCGATTGCGTGATGGCCTGGTGGCATTGTCATCATCATCGCTTCAAGGAAACTTGCGGGGACAAGAACAGGAAATTGCCTTTCGGCGATTGCTGGGGGAACATGGAATTGTCGAGCTTGGCACTGATGAAACATATAGCGTCGGGCGTAAATGGCGCTCGGCCCTGAACAAGCTTGGCTTTCTTTATCCTGAAATTCCTTTAGCCGCAGGTGTTCCTCAAAGTGAAATCGGCCTCATTGATATGATTACCTCAAATGGCTGGCGGCTGATCCGTGCAGACACAGTGCCCGCCATGCAGGAGTGCTTTTTGCGTTCGTTGGCCGCACATTACATCCCTTCGGCATTGGAGCAAAAATACCACTTCCCGGTTTTCTCCCCACTTCGGCACACCCTGGCCATCATGCTGGCGCTGGAGACGAGTACCGGTGAAAGTCGCATCAACTTCATAGAAATGGCGCTCGTCGTACAACTGACCAACAGCGACGACACCATTGACAGCATTGTTTCACGGATACTGGCATTACGGGAACGACGAATGGAGGCGACAAACAAGCGGCAATTCGACAGGCAGGAGAGAGAGGCCGCCGCTGAACTGCACAACTATAAAGCGCCCACATTCAATGACTATGCCGACACCAATCTGCGCTATCTCAAAGCGACCGGACTTGTCCAAAGTAAGGGACGAGGAGTTTCTCTGGTCCAGGAAAAACATGTTTTTATTGAGGCGTTGGTCAGGGATCGCACAATCCCTGATTCTGGAAGATCCTACTTTATAACCTTATGCAAAGGCGCAACATTACCTACCGACAATCAGGATTCAGCATTGATCGTGCTGGATGATCTTCTGCAACAGCTTGAAAGACGCGGGATTGCATTCGATACAACCGGAAAACCAACCACTACCCCGGCTGATATTGCCATCATTCGGCACCAGATTGAATCGATAATTGCAAAGCTGAATGAAGAGGAGTACGCAACACGACAGGCACTTGAATGGCAAGAAATTGCGTTGTACATGGAACTTCTCGCCATGAATCGCCGAGGCAAGAAAACGTTGGCAAACGGAGAGGAGATCGAGATACCACAATCAGAGGCACCCGCATATTTTGAATGGATTTTATGGAGAGCTTTTCTTGCCATCAACAGCCTCAACAACAAACCCTACGATGCGAGGCGCTTTAACATCGACCAGGATTTTTTACCCGTTGGCACTGCTCCCGGAAATGGCCCCGACCTGATCTTTGAGTTTCATGACTTCATTGTGGTGGTCGAGGTGACTTTAACCGACAACTCAAGACAGGAGGCCGCCGAAGGCGAACCTGTACGTCGGCATATTGCAGAGATTGCCATGCAATCGACCAAACCTGTATACGGACTCTTTATCGCAAATCGGATAGATTCGAACACTGCGGAAACATTTCGTATCGGCAGTTGGTTTACTCGAACCGATGATAAAATGCGGCTGGATATTATTCCGGTGACACTACTCCAATTCAAAAGCTTTTTTGAAGCACTCTTCAAATCTGGCAACATTGATGTCTGCTTGATTCGTGAATTACTCGACCTCTGCGGAGAATCTCGACAGCAGCACGAAGCTCCTGCATGGAAATGCAAAATTGAGGAGACTATTAGCAACAGGATTGCGATCTTGCCTTAGCATGGCAAACAAGAAATCTGTAAAGTTCCTTGCTACCGCAATCAAAATCATCTATTTTATGCTCAAATATTTTGGCTGGTGGCTTCGGCAAGCTCAGCCACCGATAGAAGCTCATCACTATCCGGTAATATACATTCGTAATGCTCCTGCAAGAGGAAACTGTTTCAATGTTTGCTTCATGGTATAATTAACAAACCTGAATTGTCTTCCGTATACTTCCATAGCTATTTTACCTTCCATAGAAAGCATAATGCTCTCATAACCAAGATAAAGATCGTTATATTTTTCTTGTATATACTCTCCCATACCACCGCCACCATCAAATTGAAAAGATTCATCCGGTTTTGTTTGTGCCCAGGCAATCCACTCTGAAGGTGGCAATCCAAGAAGTTCCTGAAGAACATCTTGATACATTACTTTATCCGGATAAAGTAGCGGATAGAGTTGTTCTAACAACGGAAGAAGTTGTGCATAAAAAATATCTTCATTCAAGTCGAAGCCATAAAAGTCATCATAGTCATGTAACAGATAAAGTGCAGGATCATAATGTAAATGAGCTTTCATCCGTTCCTGCAGTTGTTCAAGCGTAAGTTGAATGCGAGCAAGTTTTTTTTTATCGACACTAATTTGTGTAACAAGCCCGATAGCTAAAAATTGTCCCATAGTGCTTAGTTTTACAGTAATGAAAAATTCACCCCATCCTGAAAATCAAGGGGATACAGTTGCCAAACCTCACAACACTCACCCAAACCCGATTGTTCGCATGTTTATTTGTTCTGCCGGAATAACTGTTGGAGGATAACACGGATGGAATGACCCGGAAAGCGGCAAAGCAAAGTGCCATCAGCGCTCACCAGAACCGAGCTTGGAGTATAAAGAAAAGATGGGAAAATTCGAAATACTTGCAGAAAAATTGCGTTTATGGCAAATGACCCACATTGTGTTCTTCACACTGCCATCGATCAAGCACTGCCACCTTTTTCTACCCCGAAATAGCGCAACACCACAGTAGCAATACCTACTCAGCCACAGCACTCTCGACAACAGACAGCAGTCCCAATGCTTCAGCCTTCAGAATAATATCATCCACAGCAGTTGTCATTGAAACCGGCTGACCATCAACCATGGTAAGCATCACCGGCGGGTGAGCTTTCTGGTGATCGGCCATGATCGCTTCCCACCGCTTCTGGACACTCTCCTCAAGTGTACTCCATGCGAGCCGTCCCCTGCACTTCGGGAACTTGGAACAACCAAGCCACAGTCCTCGTTTGCCACTGCGGAGGTAGAGCGGTGAACCGCATTTCGGGCAAAGAATGTCCGTCACCACCGGCGGAGTTTTCATCGGTTCAATGTGGCGCTGCTTGTTGAGATTCAGCAGCGTATTGCACTTCGGATAGTTGGAGCAGGCAAGAAAAGGGCCAAGTCTTCCCTTCCGCAACAGCATGTGCCCTTCCTTGCATGAGGGACAAAGAATTGCCGTATCGACCGGCTTCTCCTTGTTGGTGCTGATTGCCTTGATGTTTTTGCATTTCGGATAACACGAACAGCCGAAAAACTTTCCGCTCGCTGTCCATTTCACCGTCATGAGGCCAACACCACATTTTTCGCAAAGTTGCGCTTCGCTGTTCTGCGGAATCAGCGGATCGCTTTTGCGCAGGCTGAGTGTTGCTTCGAGCGGTTTGTAGAAGCTGTCGAGCACCTTTTCGTACTCATCATCACCGCTGGCCACCTTGTCGAGTTCATCCTCCATAAAGGCGGTAAATCCGACATCAAAGAGATCCGGAAAATTGGCAACAAGAATCAGTGACACATCCTTGCCAAGCTCGCTCGGTGCAATCTTTTTCTTCTCAAGCTCCACATAGCGCCGGTCCTGCAGTGTTGAAAAAATAGAGGCGTAGGTGGATGGTCGCCCGATTCCAAAATGGTCAAGATCCTTGACAAGGGTCGCTTCACTGTAGCGGGCAGGAGGTCGGGTAAAACTTTGTTTCTGCTCAAGATCCGATAACGCAAGAGCATCATTGGCCATCAACCGCTCAGGCAATTTGACATTCGGCTCCTTCTCCACATCCTCTTTTGTCGAGGTCTGAGCTTCATAATCGAGTTCACGCTGATCGTCGTACACACGCATGAACCCTGGAAAGAGTACCCGGCTGCCGGTTGCCCTGAAGAGGAACTTGCCGGTACGATCCTCAACATCAACCCGCGTCTGCTCAATTTTGGCGGGCGCCATCATGGCGGCAAGAAAGCGCTTCCAGATCAGTTCATAGAGTTTAAACTGGTCAGTTGAGAGGTAGGGCTTCAGTTGCTCCGGCTTATTCAAGAGTGAGGTAGGGCGTATAGCTTCGTGCGCATCCTGGGCATTCTTGCTCTGCTTGGCCGCACCGCCAAAACCGATATACTCTTTGCCAAACTGCTGATCAATATAATTCCGCGCTTCGGCAACAGCTTCAGGGCCGATGCGGGTTGAGTCGGTTCTCATGTAGGTGATAAGACCTGTCGCGCCCTCCGCCCCAAGCTCAATTCCCTCATAAAGCTGCTGAGCTGTGCGCATGGTTCTCTGCGAACCAAAACCGAGCTGGTTTGATGCCGCCTGCTGGAGCAGTGACGTTGTAAAGGGAAAAGGCGGCTTGCGCTGCTGCACGCGGGGAGCAATCTCCCGGACAGAATAGTTGCCGCCCCTCGCCAGAGCTGCAATCGCCTCAGCCTGTTCCTGTGTGGTTATCTCCGGTTTCTCACCCTCAAAGCGGACAAGCCTTGCTCTGAAGGATTCCTTGCTGCCCGTCACAAAATCTGCGGCAATCGTCCAGTACTCATGAATCAGGAAGCGGGTGATTTCGGCCTCGCGTTCGCAAATCAGCCGCAGCGCCACGGATTGCACCCGACCTGCTGAGAGACCGCGCAGCACCACATTCCATAAAAAGGGGCTGATCTTGTAACCGACTATTTTGTCAAGACCCTGGCGGGTCTGCTGGGAGCGGACAAGATTGCTGTCGATCTGTCGAGGTGCCTGAATTGCCTCTATAATAGCCTTTTTGGTAATCTCGTTAAAGAGCACTCTGGAGACTGGTGCCTTCGTCTCCCCTATTTCATTGGAGATATGCCACGCAATAGCCTCGCCCTCACGATCAGGGTCAGTCGCAATCAGAATATCGCTGGCTTCAGCAGCAAGCTTTTTGAGCTGGCGCACAACCTTCTCTTTTCCGGGAATGATTTCGTATCTCGGCTCATAATGATGGTCAAAATCAAGGCCGATCTCTTTTTTCGGCAGATCTTTGATATGGCCTATCGAGGCGAAAACCGTATACTTGTCGCCAAGGTATTTATTGATTGTTTTTGCCTTTGAAGGCGATTCGACGACAATCAGGGTCCTGTTTCTGGCAGATAATGTTGACGGTTTGGAAGCCATTGATCAGTCCCGGGAGTAAGAGCGTTAACAAGAAAATTTTGAAAAAGATAGGTGTTGAAGAGCAAAAAACAAACTTTACCATTTTCAGGCCGTATACTATGCCCGTAACAACCGGTATGTAAACGATTATTTCCGGTTCTTTAACCTGTTTTTGACTGGCTGGGCAAAAGAAATATTTTTTATTGTTATTTTTGCCGTAAAAGGCAGTGTTCAGGGAAACATAATGTATTCTATCAATAATCATGCACCACTTTTTGCTTCGTATCCGTTATTCTCTTGCTGGTGTGACGCTGTTGACGTTGCTGATGCTCTCATGCACCACTCTGCCTGCTGAGACTCCTGTACAGCAGACAGAGACAACCGTTCCACTCGTTGTTACCATGCGAAACGGCTACGGTTATACCGTCAGGGTGCTTGCTTTCAAAAACGGTAACAACGTGATGGTTGATATTGAGTCCATGGCAAGGGCCTTACGCCTGAGCTTTCGCAAAAATCAGGATGGCCTTGTGCTTGAAGAATCTTTTGTGATGCCTGGCAGCCTTTGCACCATTACCATTGATAATAACTTTGTGCGGGTTGTTTCAAGGAGTCCGGAGCTTCCCGCAAGGATTGTTCAGTTGCAGGCAAAGCCTGTTTCGAAGCAATCAAGAATCTATCTGCCGGTTATTCAGGCATGCAGGCTCTTTACTCTCTGGCTGGAGCGGGATGTTGTTTATAACTCTAAATCCGGCAGGATAAATGCTTCAGTGCAGTCGAAACATTCCGGGGAAGGGGTTGGAAGAATTGGCGTGATCAGGAGTGGAGAGCAGCGCGCCGTTCCGGAACGCAGCACTCAGAGTGGAGGCACAGTCATCACCGGTATTGAGGTTGAAAAGCGCGCCAACGGAGCGATTATAAGCTTTCTTGCGTCCGGTCCTTCTGTGCAGACTTCGCTGCTCAAGCCTGATACTGAAGGGAATGCCCTTTTCTCACTTGAAAAAGCATACTGCGATATCAATCTCCTGTCAAAAATATATAACACAGGCATAGTGAGGGCAATTACTCCGAAACAGTTCCCTGGTGCAGGGCTGCAGTTTACCTTAGCTCTTGACAACCGCTCATTCATCATCAATTCGGTCGATTTTCAGCGCGATAAAAAAAATAATCGTTATGTGCTCTATGTCCGGAGTGATGCTGATGTGGAAGAGATTCACAGGAAAGAGAAGGAGCTGCAGATTGCACAGGTGCTCAGTCGCGATGTCGAAAAGTGGAAGCTCAATACCATCGTGCTTGATGCAGGTCATGGCGGAAAAGATCCCGGAGCTATTGGCGGAAATGGCACCCGTGAAAAAGATGTCGTGCTGAACATTGTCCACGACCTCGGTACCTTTATTGAACAGAAGTGGCCGGACGTCAGGGTGATCTATACCAGAAAGGATGACACGTTCATTCCCCTGCATGAACGCGGAAAAATAGCCAACCGCAGCGGCGGAAAACTTTTTATCAGCGTGCATTGCAATGCGAGTCCAAATCACACAGCCCGTGGCTCCGAAGTTTATATTCTCGGTGAGCATAAAAACAAGGCCGCTCTTGATGTTGCCATTTTTGAGAACGCCGTTATTCGCAATGAAGCCGATTACCAGCAGGAATACCGTGATTTTACTGAGGAACATCTCATTATGAGCAGCATGGCCCAGAACTCTTTTGCCAAGCAGTCCACCACTCTTGCGCAGGATATTCTCAAACCGGTTTATCGGCAGCCGACCAATAACAGTCGCGCAGTGCGTCAGGCGGGCTTTATGGTGCTCTGGACACCTTCCATGCCGAGCGCGCTGGTTGAAGTGGGGTACCTGTCAAATACCAGCGAGGAGACGATTCTTCGGGACCGTCAGGAGCAGGCTAAAATCGCCTACGGTATTTTTCAGGGGGTGGAGGTCTATCGCAAGAATTATGAAACATCCACCATGGCTGCCGTGAGCCAATGACTCCCCTGGAGACACAGAAAAAGGCGCGCTGCAGGGCGTGCTTTTTTTTTATTCTGCTTGCAAAGTTGTAAACCTCCGGTTACATTCAGGTTTACAACTTTTTGTATCTCCCGTTTCCTGCTATGAACGACCTGACCGCCCGGATTCTGAACCGCCTTTCAACAGGCAATGATTTTTTATCGGGCGAATCGCTCTGCAATGAATTTGGCATCACCAGAAGCGCCGTTTGGAAGCATATCGGCCTGCTGCGGGCCGACGGGTATCAGATTGACGCCGTCACAGGACGGGGATACCACTTGTCGGGCTTGACAGGACGACCTGTTGAAGCAGAGGTGCGACCATTTCTGACTGCCCGACGTTTTGGTCAGAAAATCATCTATCACACCGTGACCGCATCCACCAATCTTCAGGCCAAAGCTCTTGCGGTTGAAGGCTCGCCAGAAGGCACTGTTGTTGTCGCAGATTCTCAGAGCGGGGGAAGGGGCAGAATGGGGCGTATATGGGTTTCCCCTCCAGGGGTCAACCTCTATTTTTCCCTGATTCTGAGGCCGGAAGTGCCGTCAATCCGTGTCCCGCAACTGACGTTGCTCGTTGCGGTTGCCATTCATCGAGCATTGTTTGCTCTCTCTTCCGAACTTGAGCCAATGATCAAGTGGCCTAATGACATCCTTGTCAATGAAAAAAAGTTGTGTGGTGTGCTCTGTGAAATGCAGTCAGAGCCTGAGCTGACGCACTTTGTTGTGGTAGGAACAGGGATCAACGTCAACCAGGCCGAGATGCCGAATGAGCTCAGGGAGAGAGCAACTTCGCTGTTTCTTGAACGGGGGCAATTTTTTTCGAGGCCCGAACTTCTTGCCTCGGTGCTCAACCATTTCGAGCCGCTCTATGATGAGTGGTTACTTCAGGACGATCTCGGCTTTATCCTTCCGTATCTCGAAAAATATTCACTGCTTCAGTCCAGGGAGGTCTCTATAGATCAGCGTAACCGAAACCTGAGCGGCACTGTTACCGGGATTGCTCTAGGAGGCGAGTTGAAACTTGAGTGTGTGGATGGAAAAACTATTCTTGTTTCGTCAGGAGAAGCGCATTTGCACAAGAATAATGATGAATGAAAAGTTGCCCTCTGCTGACGAACGACGCTATCGAAGAGTTCAATACACCTTGTGGAGTCTGTCCGTAAAAAATTATTTATAAAATATTTATGCCATCAACAATGCTCCATCCCCTGATTGAAGCAGCCTATCGTGTGCTTGAAACCGGTGAGCCGATCACTCATGCCGAGGCTCTTCTGCTTGCCGGTCTGCCCGGTGAACTTGCACTTGATCTTGCCTCGCTGGCAAACAAAGTTAAAAACCGCTACGCCTCTGATACAGAAGCGCTTCATGCCTGCTCCATCATGAACGCAAAATCGGGAGTGTGCGGGGAAAACTGCCGGTTTTGTGCCCAGTCGAAGCACAACCATGCCTCTATTGAAGTCTATGAGCTGGTCGATGAAGAGTCTGCGCTGATTGAAGCCCGCAATTGTGTGGCAGAGGGGGTTTCCCATTTCGGTATCGTCACCAGTGGTTATGGCTACAAAAAGATAACTCCGGAGTTCCAGCGTGTGCTCGACATGATTGACCGGCTGCATGCTGAATTGCCCGATCTGCACGTTTGTGCGTCGCTTGGCATTCTCGGTGAAGAGCCTGCTGCGGCTCTGGCTGCGCACGGGATCGCCCATTACAACATCAACATTCAGGTCGCTCCCGATCGCTACCATGACCTTATTGCTGATACTCATTCCGTTGAAGAGCGCATTGAGACGATCAAACTGTTGAGGAAGAACAACATCTCGGTCTGCTGCGGTGGCATTATGGGTGTTGGAGAGACGATGCAGGAGCGGATTGCCATGATTTTTGCACTCCAGGAGCTTGATGTTTCCGTCATACCGCTTAATGTGCTGGTGCCGATTGATGGTACCCCCCTTGCAGGAAAAGAGCCGGTTTCCGTTGCTGACATTGTGAAAACATTTGCCCTGTGCCGTCTCGCTCATCCAAATAAAATCATCAAGTTTGCCGCTGGCAGGGAGACTATCATGAAAGATTTTCAGGGTCTTTTGATGCTCTCGGGAGCCAATGGCTATCTGACAGGCGGTTATCTTACCACAAGGGGAAGGGAGATCGCCGACGATCGACGGTTTGCCGGTCAGATTGCCAGTTTCAACTGACGGACGATGACAATGCAGTTTCACGAAAGGATCAGGCGGGAGCTTGACGAGCTCAGAGCGCTTGACCGGTACAGGCTCCTTCCGGATATCAGCGCCCGCAACGGCAAAGCTATTGTGGTCAACGGGCAAAGCCTACTGAACCTCTCTTCGAACGACTATCTTGGTCTGGGAGACGACAAACCGATGCTGGCCGGGTATATAAAGGAGTTCAGTGCCACGGATCATGCCATGACCAGCTCCTCATCCCGTCTTCTGACAGGGAACCATCCGCTCTACCACCAGTTGGAACAGGCTCTTGCAACACTCTACGGGCGTGAAGCCGCCCTCGTGTTCAACAGCGGCTATCATGCCAACATCGGGATGCTTCCGGCCCTCAGTGGGCGTCATGATCTTGTGCTCAGCGACCGGCTGAACCATGCAAGCATTATTGACGGCATGAAGATTGCCGAAGCACCTTACCAGCGTTTTCGTCACCGGGACTACGACCATCTTGAGGAGCTGCTCGCGGGAGCCGCAAACCGCTACCGCCAGATTTTTATTGTGACCGAATCGGTCTTCAGTATGGACGGTGATCTTGCCGATCTTGCCCGGCTGGTAGCCTTGAAAGAGAAATATGGGGCCTTGCTGATTGTCGATGAAGCGCACGGGGTCGGCGTTTTCGGGGAGCATGGCCTCGGTCTCTGTGAAACGACCGGAATGGTTCAAAAGATTGATATCATCACCGGGACCTTCGGCAAAGCGCTCGCCTCAACAGGAGCTTATGCGGTGATGAATTCTCTTGTGAGAGAGTATCTGCTTAATACCATGCGCTCTGTCATCTTTACCACCGCCCTTCCGCCGATTATTCTCGGCTGGAGCCTGCTGACGCTGGCGCGCCAAAGCGCCATGCAGCGTGAACGTCAGGATCTTCTGCTGCTCGCTGCCAGACTGCGCCATGATCTTATAGAGCGCGGACTGGATGTGCCGGGTGACAGTCATATTGTGCCGGTCATCACGGGGAGCAACAATCTTGCCGTATCCCTTGCGGCAAAACTCAGGGAGGAAGGGTTTCTCTGTATGCCGGTGCGTCCGCCGACAGTTCCTGAAAAGAGCGCCCGTATCCGTATTTCGCTCCGTTCCATCCTGCAGTGGGAAGATATTTCGAGGATCCCTGAACTTATTGGAGGTTAACAGACTGATGAAAACTGCATGGATCAGAAAAGAGGGCGCTGAAGAGCTCCTGCTTTTCTTCAACGGCTGGGGTCTGGACGGTCGCATTGGCGCGCATCTTTTCGGCGAATCACGTTCGGAAGAGTTTTCAGACGATCTTCTGATCTGCTACGATTATCGCACACTGGAGCTGGCCGGAGAGGTGATGGAAGAGCTTGCTCGCTATAAATATATCACCATTATTGCATGGTCTTTCGGTGTCTGGACGGCGCAGCATACAGCGCTGCCACCGATCACGAAGGCCATTGCCATCAACGGCACACTTTACCCAATCAATGCCGAAAAAGGTATTACTCCCGATGTTTTTCAGGCTACCCTTTCAAGCTGGTCTGAAGAGAATCGTCATCGCTTCAACCGCAGGATGTGCGGCAGCAGTGAAGCGCTCTCGCTTTTTTCCTCCATGTCGCCTGACCGTACGGTCGCCGATCAACAGGAGGAGCTGAGGCTTTTGAAAGAGCATGTTCAGGCTTCGGGCGCAACAAGCGCTCCATGGAGCTATGATCATGCCATCATTGGTGGACGCGATCTTGTTTTCCCGGCACAACAGCAGTATCTGGCATGGAAAGGGGTTCCCCAGACGGTAATTACCGATATGCCGCATTTTCCTTTTCTCCATTTCAGGACTCTGCAGGAGGTGATGGCATGTCTCAAAACATAGTCATAGACAAGCAACTGGTCCGCGAAAGGTTTTGCAGTACGCTCAAGAGCTATCGTAGTCATGCTGTGGTGCAGAAAGCCATGGCCGGGGAGCTTTCGGAGATCATCTGCAGTGCACAGCCATCACGATCTTTCGACCGGGTGCTTGAAGTGGGGGCCGGTTCCGGAGCACTTATGGCAGAGTTGCTGAGCCGTTGCACTGTAGAAGCCTACTATGCCAATGATCTTGTCGAAGAGAGCCGTCACTGCCTGCTTGAAGTACTTGATCGCTTTCCTGTTCAGGAGTTTCACTTTCTTGCAGGCGATATCGAACAGCTTGAGGAGCTGCCTTTGGAACTGGATCTGGTGGCTTCAAACGCCACCCTGCAATGGCTCGACGATCTCGACGGCTTTTTCCGCAATATGGCCGCCCATCTCAGACCCGGCGGTATACTGGCCTTCAGCACGTTCAGCACCGCAAACATGCAGGAAATATCAGCTATTGAGGGGGTTGGGCTCAGCTATCACACCCTTGGAGAGCTTGAACTTCTTGCCGGAAAATATTTTGAACTGACGGTCAGCCGCGAAGAGGTACAAAAACTTGAATTCAGCTCACCCGAAGCCGTGCTGCACCATATACGGCGGACAGGAGTCAACGGTATACGCCGTCGATCATGGACAAAAAGCCGATACAAGCACTTTATTGACCAGTACCGGAGACTCTTTTCCTGCGAAAATGGAGTCTCTCTTACCTATCATCCCGTTTACTGCTGCATGAAAAAGAGAGCGTTATGAAAGGATCTGTTATCGTTATTTCCGGAATTGATACCGGGATCGGAAAAACCATTGTAACCGGACTTCTTGCAAAAGCGCTGCTTCTGCATGGCAAAAACGTCATCACCCAGAAAATTGTCCAGACCGGCTGCGAAGGTATTTCTGACGATATTCTGGAACACCGCCGATTGATGGGCATCGCCTTGCAGGATGTCGACCGCGAAGGGCTCACCTGCCCTTACCTGTTTCGCTATCCGGCCTCACCACATCTTTCAGCCCGCATGGAAGGTGCCGAGATCGATGTTCTGCACATTCGCCGGGCAACCCTTCTCTTGCAGAAACGCTACGAACTGGTGCTTCTCGAAGGTGTCGGCGGACTCCTGGTGCCTTTGGCGCATGATCTGCTTTTTGCCGATTATGTCCGGGATGCCGGGTACGAACTTTTGTTGGTGACCACACCACGTCTTGGCAGCATCAACCACACACTGCTCTCCATTGAGGCCTGTCTGAAACGGGGAATACCTCTCCGGGGAGTTATTTACAACTGTTTTGAAAACGTTGATACGCTCATTGCCGACGATACCCGTGAAGTGATCATCCACTCTCTGAACAAAGCAGGATGTTTGGCACCGGTGATTGATCTGCGTCATGGAGAGCTTGATCCCGACGCTGTGGCGCGCCTCTCATTATAAATCGATAGTACCGATATGCCGACAATTGACCTCGATTTCGATCGCCAGCACGTTTGGCATCCCTACACTTCGGTGACCAACCCCTTGCCGGTCTATCCGGTCGTGCGGGCTTACGAGGTCTTTCTTGAGCTTGAGGATGGCCGCAGGCTGATTGACGGCATGTCCTCCTGGTGGGCAGCCATTCACGGCTATAACCATCCTGTGCTGAACGCTGCGGTGGTCTCCCAGCTTCAGCGGATGAGCCATGTCATGTTCGGCGGCCTAACCCATGAGCCAGCCGTAACCCTTGCACAGCAGTTAGTCGCCTTGACCCCTCTGCCGCTGCAGAAAGTTTTTTTCAGTGATTCAGGTTCAGTTGCCGTTGAAGTTGCCATCAAAATGGCCATCCAGTACTGGGCAGCTCTGGGGAAATCCTCAAAATATCGCTTGCTGACGGTTCATTCAGGCTATCACGGCGATACCTTTGCCGCCATGTCGGTCTGCGATCCGGTAACAGGGATGCACTCCCTCTTCAAAGGGAGCATACAGGAGCAGTACTTTGCAGAAGCGCCAGTCTGCCGGTTTCATGAGCCCTGCACGGATGAAGATATTGCCGATCTGCACCTGAAACTTGAATGCCATCACACCGACATTGCAGCAGTGATTATTGAACCCGTAGTGCAGGGAGCGGGGGGGATGCGCTTTTACTCTCCGCACTATCTCAGTCGTCTTCGGGAGTTGTGCGACAGCTATGATGTGCTCCTGATTTTCGACGAAATCGCCACCGGCTTCGGGCGTACCGGAAAAATGTTTGCTCTTGAACACGCCGCAGTGGTGCCCGATATCCTGTGTGTCGGCAAAGCGCTGACCGGCGGCTACATGACCCTTGCCGCAACACTGACAACAGGGAGCGTTGCCGAAACGATCTGTTCCGGTATTCCCGGCCTCTTTATGCACGGGCCAACCTTTATGGCAAACCCTCTCGCCTGTGCGGTCGCCTCCGCAAGCATTCGCCTCCTTGAGAGCAACGACTGGGAGGCATCAGTACTTCGCCTTGAAGCGGGACTTCGCCAGGGGCTTGAACCTTGCAGTTTGTTCAGCCATGTGCTGGATGTTCGTGTGCTTGGCGCAATAGGAGTTGTTGAACTCCAGAATCCGGTTGCTATGGCCACAATCCAGAAACAATTTGTGGACAAAGGAGTCTGGGTTCGTCCTTTCGGTCGACTTGTATATCTTATGCCTCCCTTTATCATGACCGACAACGAGCTCAGTCTCTTGACCGCTGCGGTGTGTGACGTCGTACAATCAATAGGGTAAATTTTACAAAAAACGCCATGAGAGCCAAACCCTGGATTCACCATTACGACAAGGGAGTTCCCCACACCCTTCATCCATATCCGGAAGAGACGCTGGTCGACGTGGTACGCAGGAGTGCAGAGGAGCAGCCCCAACATTCTGCAATGTATTTCAAGGGGGTTTCGCTCTCCTACCGGGAACTCGACAGGCAAAGCGATGCGGTTGCCGGGGCACTTTTGTCGCTTGGTCTCGGAATCGGTGACCGGGTTGCACTGATTATGCCAAACTCACCACAGATGATTATCTGCGAGCTTGGAATCTGGAAAGCGGGGGCTATTGTCGTACCCATGAATCCCCTCTACACCGTCCCCGAACTGGAGCATGCCCTTAATGAATGCGGCGCAGAGACGGTCATTGTCTTGACGCCCTTCTATGAAAAAATAAAGAGGGTTCAGACCGTTTCCCGACTGAAAAGGGTGATTGCCACCGCAATCAAAGAGTACCTTTCACCCCTCAACAATATTCTCTTTACGCTGCTGAAAGAAAAAAAGGACGGACACCAGGTGAAACTGCACGCGGGGGACCATTGGCTGAGCGCTCTTCTTGCGGCTCAAGCAGGGGTGAAATTTCTGCCGGTACCCATCCGGCACGATGATCCCGCCATTTTTCTCTTTTCCGGCGGCACCACCGGAAACCCTAAATGCGTTGTGATTTCCCATCAGGGGCTGGTGATGACCGGAATGCAGATTGCAAGCTGGTTCAGCGTTATTCTTGAAAAGGGCAAAGATGTTATTCTGCTCAACATGCCCCTGTTTCACGTCTATGCCCAGGTCGGGATCATGACAGCCGCGTTGATTGAGCGCTACCCGCTCGGGCTGGTGCCAAATCCGAGAGACCTTGACGACTTGCTGCATACCATTAAAACCCTGAAGCCAGCCGTCCTGCCCGGCGTTCCAACCCTCTTTACCGCACTGATCAACCATCCGCGAGTCAAGCGCGACACCTCAATCCTGAAATCGCTTAAACTCAGTGTGTCGGGCGCGGCGCCCCTCATGCTTGAAACCAAGAGACGTTTTGAAGAGCTGACCGGAGGCCGGATTATTGACGCCTACAGCCTGACCGAGTCAGCGCTTGCCTCAGTGTTCACCCCGATTCTCGGCACCTACAAGCATGGATCGGTCGGCATTCCCGTGCCCGATGTTGAGGTACGTATCGTTGATGCGGAAACAGGCCTTGATGACCTCCATGATCAGGAGGTAGGTGAAATTATCATGCGGGCTCCCCAGATCATGAAAGGGTACTGGCAGAACCCGACAGAAACCGCCCTCGTTCTCCGTGACGGCTGGCTCTATACCGGCGATCTTGGCTACCTCGATGAAGATGGCTACCTCTTCATTGTCGATCGCAAAAAAGATGTCATCAAACCGGGCGGCTTCCAGGTCTGGCCCCGCGATGTTGAAGAGGCCATTGCTGCTCATCCCGCAGTCCTCGAAGTCGGTGTGGCTGGCGTCCCCGACTCCTATCAGGGAGAAGCCGTCAAGGCGTGGGTTGTCCTCCGGCCCGGCCATCAGCTTACCGTCGATGAACTCCGCGAACACTGTCGCCAGTACCTTGCCGCCTACAAAGTGCCGAAACTTATGGAGTTTACCACAGCGCTGCCGAAGTCAACCATAGGCAAAGTGCTTCGTCGCAAGCTGGTGGAAGCGCACTGCGCTGAAGCTGCGGCACAGTGAAGCTTAGAAAGCCGTTGACGCGGGAAAGAGATAAAATATCTTGATTACTCCGCTTTTGATTGGCAGATTACAAGCTTTCAGGCGGGTCTGGATGAGCTTGACAAGGGTAACGTGCTATCGCAAGAAGAGATGATCAAACCCTTGGAGAGCCAGAAAAGAGGGGGGCGGGTTATGCCGGGTTCTACCAACATTTCATCCCTACTGGATTTAAGAAAATATTCACAGGAAAATTCTCTTTGTTTTCAAGCCCCGGAGGGGCGGCATGTAGGTAGCAAAAAAAAGGTGACAGTATCTTCGATATCTCTCCGGCTGCATAAGAACTCAATATTCCGACAAGAAATGCAATAAGAATTTCTTTTGAAGCAAACTTTTTTAAAAAATAATTGACTTTTGTCGATTTAAACAAATCAAGTGCCTGATACAAAGTAAACCCCAGATGATTTGCTTCCTCATAGTGAAAAATAGCATCTAAAGGGTTATTCCAGATACTGTTAACTTCAATTTTTCTCGCTTCTCTGCCTTTCTGGATAAATTCGGAGAATTCTCTCAAGACTCTGGGACTCATTCGATTGCATTGTTCCTAAACTGCGCGATTTAACATAAAAAAAGCCTCAATATTCTTAGTTAAAACGTTATATTGTAATGGGTAATGAGCAATTACCATTTGTAACGTAACACAAACCAAGAAATCAGGAGGCTTTATGTCAGAAGATACAAAAA
>CAJAAV010000049.1 GCA_903937835.1 uncultured Chlorobiaceae bacterium
ACCTTCAGTGGATGGCCGCTTAAAGCGCTCGAGAAGCAGACGGAGAGCCCAGCGGGCAAACGAAGAACGCAATTCATGATCATGATGATCTGAAAAGTTATGCAAGGCAGCTCCTTTACGGGAGTTGCTTTTTTTTTGTCAACACCAATCTACTGACTCATGAGAGTTTTCAAAGGTGAAGTTACATCCTTGCCGCCAGACAAGTCGATCTCCCATCGAGCCGCCCTTATCGGCGCCTTGTCGGAGGGCACAACAGAGATAACAAACTTTTCCGGAGGATTTGACAATCAGTCAACCCTCGGTGTCCTGAAAGATGCGGGGATAACGCTTCGGCAGGAAGAGGCGGACGGTGCTTATGGTCGTCGCCTCAAACGGGTCATTATTGAATCACAAGGATTATGGAGCTTTCAGCCTCCATCGGCTCCGTTGATGTGCAACAATTCAGGCAGCACCATGCGCATGTTTGCCGGAATTCTTGCTGCCCAGCCCTTTTCGAGCGAGTTGATCGGCGACAGTTCCCTGATGAAGCGCCCCATGAAACGGGTTGCCGATCCGCTGCGCCTCATGGGTGCCAACATTGAACTTTCCGCTGCAGGAACCGCACCAATTCTGATCAAGGGAACAAAAGAGCTCAAGGCGATTGAGTATCGGCTTCCAGTTCCTTCAGCGCAGGTGAAGTCACTGTTGGCGTTTGCCGCCCTTCATGCTGACGGTGAAACCAGAATAATCGAACCAGTACTCTCGCGTGACCATACCGAAGTGATGCTCGGGCTTGAGAGCATCGAATGCAACGGCGAGAGGGTCATTGTGGTGCCTGGCAGAAAAGCAGTTGCCGCAAAGCCATTCTTTATTCCAGCCGATCCATCTGCAGCATGTTTCATTGTAGCGCTTGGTCTGCTCGCCCGAGGTTCAGAAATCATCATAAGGGACGTTTGTCTCAATCCTACCAGAGCAGCATTTCTCGCTATTCTGTCAGAAGCCGGGGCAGGGTTATCGATAGAAAACCAGAGGGTGATTGGAGGTGAAACTATCGGCGATATTCTTGTTCAGAACAACGTGGGACTTGAACCTCTCTCTATCAGCGATCCGCAGCTCGTTGCCTTTATCATTGATGAAATACCGATGCTGGCCGTGCTTTCAGCTTTTGCGTCAGGCCGGTTTGAACTGCATAACGCTACAGAACTGAGAACCAAAGAGAGCGACAGGATTGACGCACTTGTCGTTAACCTTCAGCGGCTTGGTTTTGACTGCGAGCAATATCCGGATGGTTTTGTGGTCAAAGGGCGCAAGATGACCCCTTCAGGCACAGTCGTGGTGGACAGTTTTGACGATCACAGGATTGCCATGAGCTTTGCCATCGCCAGCAAGGCAACAGGATGCGCGATTGAAATAACAGATATTGATGTGGTTGGCGTCTCGTTCCCTAACTTTTTTGGGCTGCTTGAAAGTCTGGAAGTGTGATGAGATGGTCAAGCAGCGCGCGGTTGAATGCTTCAGGCTGCTCCATGTTCGAGATATGACCGGCTTCAGCCAGTAACCGGAGCTGTGAACATGGTATGCGGCCATGAATACTTTCAGCCGTCTCCTTCGTGGTGAGCTTGTCCTCCTCTCCGTTCAGTATCAGTACAGGGCAAGTGATGGCGGAGAGGAATGAGGTTGCATCGGAACGCGCCATGATTGCCCGCATTGCTCCGTTGATGACCGCTGGAGACTGCCTGATTATCATTGCTTCGGCCTGTGCGACCAGATCGGGCCTCATAATGTAGGTGTCGGGGGTAAAGTAATTCGGTATCATGCGTCCCGCAGCCTCTCCGGCACCATTTTCAGTCACTGCTCGGATAAAATCTTCTCTTGCCGATCGGGCGGCGGGAGCATCAGCTTCAGCACGGGTGTCGCACAGTACCAGTGATGCCGTTTTGCCAGGATAGAGTCGGTAGAATTCAAAAGCCTGATATCCACCCATCGAAAGACCCACCACCGTTGCGTTCTCAATTTTCAAAGAATCCAGAAGCGACGCAAGCTCATGGGCATAATCGGTAAACGTCCATTCCTCTTTTTTCGGTGATCCATCAATACCAAAAGAGTTTGGCGCTATGATGGTATATCCAGCCTTGCCGAACACCTCAATCTGAGGCTGCCACATCGCAGCAGAGAGCGGAAAAGCGTGCAAAAACAGGATGGCACGTTTCTCAACGCCACTCTTTGCTGTGTTCGCCTGGAGGTATGTCAGCATCAATCAGTTTTCTTTGGTTTTAGGATACCCTTTGATATCCCGGATAATACTGTTTGCTTCATCAAGAATTTTTTTTGCTTCGTCACGGGCAGTGTCGATGATTTGCTGAGAACGGGTTTTTCCATCGTTGTTGTAGACTCCGTCATGTTCACTGCTCTCGTAAAAGTCATTGGCTTTGTCGAGCATACTTTTGACCTTGCCAGAAATAATTTGCTGCGTTTCTCTTCCTTTGTAAGGAGCAAAAAGCAATCCCATAACAGTTCCGACTGCAGCGCCCAGTGCGGCTCCAAAAAAAAGCCCTTTGTAAAACTTGTCCTGTTGTTGTTCCATAGTGCAATGATGTTTTAGTTCACGTAATATAAGGATAAAGTGCGGAATGCTCTTTTCCTTTCATAATTTTTTTGACATAAGCGCAGTCGGAATTCAGGTTTATTTTACTCGCAAAAAGCGAAATAAGGGGGGGCAGCGGCATATCCTGAATTCAAGCCCCGGCGGGGCGGCATGTCGGGAGCAAAGAAGAAGCTCTTTGTTTTCAAGCTCCGTAGGAGCGACATATTGGTAGCAAAGAAAAATGCTCTCTGTTTTCAAGCTTGATACTTGCAACCTTTTGCAGCCGTTGGGGGTAGGTGTTATTTCGCAAAACAGACAATGATTTTTGTTTGAATGGCATTACATTGCTCAAGATAGTCTCACTTTATTACTTTTCTCGAATGCCATGAAGACCATTCAGGTTAAAAACGTTGCTCCACTAACTGATTTCGGAAATAATATCCAGCAGTATATGGATGAGCTGAGCCTTAACAAACAGCCGCTGCTTTTAACGCAGCAAGGAAAAAGTGCAGCAGTGCTGCTTGATGCGGAAGTCTATCAACAGATGCTCGATAACATAGCGTTTAAGCAATCGGTTACTGAAGGGCTTGAAGATTATTGCAACAACCGCACTGTACCAGCAAAGCAGGTTTTTGCTTCGCTTGAAAAGATTATTGCTGATGCTGAAAAGAGATGATTATCGAATTTTCAGAACGTGCAGTCTTTCAGATTGAAGAGATTGTGCGGCTTATTGCTGTTGATAAACCAGGTGCAGACAGACATTGGGCAGATGCTGTCAGGCAATCCGTTATAAAACTTGAGGATTTCCCTTATATCGGGAGAGTTGTCCCGGAATTTTCTGATGAGCATATTCGTGAATTATTGCATGGAGAGTATCGGATTGTTTACAGAATAGACGAGAACGTATCAAGAGTGGTTGTTATTTCTCTTTATCATCCAAGGCGATTAATGGGGTTTGAGGACAAATGAGTGATAAAAAAATAAAGGTTCTTGTTGCTTCGCCCGCTGATGTCGCCGAGGAGCGCAATATTGCCGAGACGGTTATTCGAACATGGCATATTCGTCATCGGTCGTTGGGAATCACGCTTGAACCGGTGTTATGGGAATCGCACGGGGCTCCTGAATGTGGCGACAGTAATAATGGTGACAGGGTGCAGGGGATTCTCAATAAGCAGATTGTTGACGAGTGCGATTGTGCTATCGGTATTTTCTGGACACGGATTGGCACTGATACTGGTGTGGCTCCGGGAGGCGCTGTTGAAGAGGTGCAAAGGTTGATGAGTAAAGGCAAGCCGGTCATGCTCTATTTTTCAGAGTTGCCGATGCCGCGCAAGGTGGATATCAAACAGGTAGAGCAGGTTGATGTGTTCAGGGAATCGGTGCAATCACACGCCTTGACATGGAAATATTATGATTATCATCAATTTGAGTCATTGCTATTAAAGCATCTCGACATCCAGATACCCCGGTGGTTTGGGCCGGAAGCCACAGTTCAAGACAAGATAGTTGTGCCACCTGAGCTTGATGCAGCTTCAGCTATCAAACTTTACCAGTCAACCCTGAAACGCCAGTTGGGTAACATCAACCTGACAGGTTCTCCCGCCATTACAAATTTTTCAGTCAGGCTCTCCGATACCTTTGTTTCGTTATCTCTTTCAGGCGCATCGCGTTGTGAAACACAACCCCTTTCCGGAGAAGATTCCTTTTTGCCGCAAAAAGAGAATCGTGCCAGCACTCCTGAAGAGGTGATGAGTTTTGTTTTTCAGTCTCATCCTTTGCTGCTGGTCATTGGTGATCCCGGTTCAGGAAAAACCACACTACTCAAATACTATGCGCTTTCCTGTCTCGACAACGGGCGTTATACTGAATTTGGGTTCAGTGAACTGGTCAATGTTTTTTACCTTCCGTTGCGTGAACTCAAAAAGGATGATTTCGGTTACGCGTCACTTCCGGCAAGTCTCGCAGCATGGTGTGCAAAAAATTACCTTGCTCTTCCGGATACACACTTTTCCGGTTGGCTTGAACAGTCGTCAACACTGATTCTTCTCGATGGTCTCGATGAAATCAGTGATGTTTACGACCGGATTGCGGTCTGTGACTGGGTTGATAAGATGGTTTGCAGGTTTACCATGGCAAAGTTTGTCGTGACCTCACGGAGCACGGGATACCGTAAAGGAGATGGTATTGAGCTTGAGGCAAGTCATCTGCGAACCGACATTATGGATTTTTCAAAAGAGCAGCAGGCACAGTTTCTGTGTCGGTGGTTTAAGGCTGCCTTCATAGGCGAACTTCCCCATGGTAACGGAAATAAGGCGGAGTGGCACAATCGGCAGGAACAGACTGCGGCCAAAAAAGCCGAAGCAATTCTTGAATTTCTGGCTCAGGATAAAAACCGGAGTTTACGTTCTCTTGCGGGGATTCCCCTGTTGCTCCAGATCATGGCCATGCTCTGGAAAGATCGGGAGTATCTGCCAGCCAGCCGTTTGAAGCTTTACGATGCAGCGTTGAACTACATGCTTGATTACCGCGACCGTCGTAAGGGAATATTCCCGCTGCTTGTGGCAGAAGATGCCCGGCGAGTACTGAGCCCGGTCTCGCTTTGGATGCAGGAGGAGCTGAAAAAAGATGAGGCTGACCGGGAAATGATGCAGCAGCAGATGCAGGTTCAGCTCAATACCCTCTATAACTCATTACCAGCATCGGATTTTTGCCGGAACCTTGTTGACCGTGCGGGGGTGCTGGTTGAGTATGGAAGCACGGAATATGTGTTTCGCCACAAATCATTCAGGGAGTACATGGCAGGCGTTCAGTTGGTGAAAAATATTCACAAGCCAGACGCTCTCAACAAGCTGGTAAGACATTTCGGCGATGACTGGTGGACAGAAGTTTTCCGCTTTTTTATTGCTCACCTTGAAGATGCCGAACTGTTCGACAGCTTTATGCTGAAGTTGTTTAACTCATCGTTCAGTAAAGAGTTAAACCAAAAGCAGCAGGATTTACTTGTTACCCTTGTTGAAGAAGCTCCCCAGAGGAAGATTGATGCTTTGCAGAAGAAGTTGCTTAATCCTAAAACGACGTTAAACAGGCAGCGATATTTGTTGCTCTGTTTAAGAACGATTGGCAAACCTGAAGCGCTTGATGCGGTCAAAAAATTTATTGATACGCCATTTTCCAAACATGCTGCGGTTGTAAATTTTGCTCGTGAAATTGCTGGTGTAACAGAGCAGTCAGTTCAAGTTATACTCCATGATGGCCATAACAGGGAACAAGCCTCAACTCTATTTGACAAGCTGGGCGCACAATATATCCTGATCAAAGGCGGCACTTTCACCTATTCTGTTACAGGGGAGCCGACAACAATGCCTGACCTCTATGTGGCAAAATACACGATGACGAACAAGCTTTACCGTTTATTTATCTCTTACTTGCGGTCACAGATGCCAGAGTATGAAGCCAGCTTGCCACTTTCAGTGTTCACGAATGCGATCACCGACATTGCCAAACGCAACGTATGGGATAAGGGATTTGGCAACTATCTGAGTGAAGGCAAAGAGGAGCTTGCGAGTCTCTTTCGTTCCAAGCGCGATGAAGACCGGAAATTCGGTGGCGATGATCAGCCAGTGGTCAGTATTACCTGGTATGCTGCCAGAGCATATTGTCTGTGGCTCTCACTTTTGGAGACCGAAGGTCGCGATACCGATATCTATAGCCTCCCAACTGAGCAGGAGTGGGAATTTGCTGCGGTGGGATCGGAAGGCCGTCAATATCCATGGGGCAATCCAGAGCCAACCAATAAACTGGCTAATTATAATCAAAATGAAGGAGCAACAACCCAAGTAGGTCGCTATCCTGATGGCGCAACACCAGAAGGACTGTACGATATGGCTGGCAATGTATGGGAATGGATGAATAATATATACGACAAAAATACGCAAGAAGAGTATTTTAAATCTGCCCGCGCGTTGCGCGGCGGTTCCTGGGACGATGGCCCCGACTCCCTGCGTTGCTCTGCCCGGGGCAGCAGCGTTCCGGCGAGCGCGGGCAACGTTATCGGCTTTCGGGTAGTGTGTTCCAGTCCCTCTTCCTGAAATTCTGATCCTCTGTTTTCTGAAACTCTGAAAAGGAATTTTTTTTTGCAACAATCATAATCGGAGCCTCTCACATGAAAAAACTCTTGTTCCTCTGTTTTCTCCTGCTTGCAGGATGTACCGGAATCCCTGAGGGAATCACGGTTGTTGATGATTTTTCTCTTGATCGTTATCTCGGAACCTGGCATGAAATAGTTCGTCTCGATAACCGGTTTGAAAAGGAGCTTGATCCGGTGTCGGCTACCTACTCGCTGGCCCCGGATGGGAGTGTCAAGGTGGTGAATAAAGGGTATGACCTGAAAAAACAGGAGTGGAAAACTATTCAGGGGCGCGGTGTTTTTCTCGATGATAAAAAGACCACTCAAGGCGCGTTGAAGGTCTCTTTTTTCGGCCCTTTTTATGCGAGCTACAATGTGATTGATCTCGACAAGGCCGGGTATCGCTGGGCGATGGTGTGCGGTCGCGACAAATCATATTTCTGGATTTTGTCGAAAGATTCGGTCATGGCTCCGGAGCAACTGAGTGAGCTTGTGGCCAAAGCGGGCACACTCGGCTTCGATACCGCCAAACTGCGCTATCTGGGCAAGCCGAAGCCGTAAAAATAGTTGTATCATAAAACTCAGCGTTCGCTTGTTTTTTTAAGCAACATTTAAGTGTTCATTTATCAGCATTTAAGAATTCTGAATGTACTTTGTTTACAATCAATCGAAAAGATTCGGTTGAAACCGCACTGTAGATTTTTTCATTATTCTTAATCACTGCTCTGATGAACACTAACTCTAAATTTCGTCTAACTCCGCTTGCAATTGGGGCATTTATTCTTTCTGTCATTGCGGGACTTCTGATTTTCTTGACTGTCTTCATGGGGATGACTCAGCCCGCGCAAGTGTGGATGAGCTTTATCTTTGTTCTTGGTGTTGTCGTTCACACTGCTATAAACTGGAAGCAGTTTACATGATATTTCTTTACCAGGCCGGAGCGGTGAAAACCGTCTTGGTTCAGAAAAAAAGAGTTTGCCGGTTGCGTTCGTGTTTTTTGTTTATATTTGCTGAAAACGACCAGCAATTATGGAAAAGTTGTTTCAGATATTCAGTTCCAGAGTTCAAGTTGTGAACGCCTCTTTTCGACGCTATCTGTGGTATGATATCGACTGGAAGAACAGGCTGATAGCGATTACAGGGGCAAGAGGTGCCGGTAAAACCACCCTTCTGCTCCAGTACATCAAGGAAACATTTGGCAATAATCTTGGTGAGGTTTTTTACGCAAGTCTGGATAATCTCTATTTCACCAAAACAACCCTCTCTGTTTTTGCTGATGATTTTGTCAAACGGGGAGGGAAGTTTCTCTTTCTTGACGAAGTGCATAAGTATCCAGACTGGTCGCTTGAAATCAAAAATATTTACGATAATTATCCTCAACTCTCCATTGTTTTTACCGGTTCTTCTGCACTCGATATTTTCAGGGGAAATGCTGATTTGAGCCGCAGGCTTCTGCACTACACCTTGAATGGCCTCTCATTCAGAGAGTTCATTGAGTTGAAATATCATCATCGATTTCCGGTTTTTTCTCTCACCGATGTGACTAAAAAAGCTTTCGATATCAGCACGGCGATCAATCCAGTGATCAAGCCGGTTAAACTGTTCGAGGAATATCAGAAAATCGGCTATTACCCCTTTTTTGCGGAAGATGAAAAAAACTATACGCAGCGTCTTTTGCAAACCATCAATCAGACCATTGAAAATGATCTTCCTGCAGTTGCAAAAATTGGTTATTCTTCGGTGTATGCTCTTCGTAAATTGTTTGCCGTTATTGCTGAAACCGTGCCTTTCAAGCCAAATATCCTGAAGCTGAGCCAGCAGATTGGCATTGATCGAGAGACTCTTCTCAAATACCTTCATCTGCTCTCAAAGGCTGATTTACTGCTGCTTTTGAACGCTGATACGCGAGGGATAAGCAAGCTTAACAAGCCTGAAAAAGTCTATCTCAATAATGCGAACATGATGTATGCTCTTGCTGAAAGTCCGGTGAATACAGGTACCATGCGAGAGACATTTTTTTACAACCAGACAAAGGTGCGCCATACCATCAATTATACCGACAAAGGTGATTTTCTCGTTGACAGAAAGTATGTTGTTGAGGTGGGAGGAAAAAACAAGAGACAACAACAGATAGCAGGGATTTCGAATGCCTTTATTGCTGCCGACAACATTGAATATCCCTATAAGAACACGATTCCGATCTGGCTGTTCGGGTTTTTATATTAACGATTTGAAAGAGGCAAAAAGCTGGAGATATTCATACAGTAGCAGGGTGCCTTTGAACAATTATACCGAAGAAATGTTTATACTTTGACAATATTCATGTTTACCCAATGAAATAATGAGGAGGTAAGTTTATGCCTGTTATTGCGAGATTTTACGGCATAATCATCAAGATGTACTTTATCCAGAACGAGTAGGGGGTTGCTCATTTTCATGCAATCTATGTTGAGTTTAATGCTGTTTTCGGTATTGACTCACTGGAGATGATTGAAGGAGATTTACCAGGAAGGGCACAATTGCTTGTCAAAGAGTGGGCAAAGTTTTATCAAAAAGAGCTTCAGGAGATGTGGGATTCTCAGAAATTTATGCAACTGCCAGGATTGGAGTAGGATAAAGATGCAACAGATACCAAAAATTACGGCGATAAAAACCGGAGATAAGACGCTGTTAAGGGTGACGTTTGAGTGTGGCACTGAAAAACTGTATGATTGCAGCAAACTGCTTGCAAGGCCAGAGTTTTAATTGCTTAAAAATCCGGCATTTTTCAACGGCGTTCGGGTTGATCCGGGAGGTTATGGCATTTCATGGAATGATGATGTTGATATCAGTGAATATGAACTCTGGACGAATGGCAAAACCGTTCAAACCATAAAATCCTTGTAAACCAACACCGTTTTTGCGTTCTTATGTTGCTTAAAGGTTAACGGCCATGCTTTGCAGCAAGGAGAGTTTATAACTGACAAAAAATCTATGCCGCGACAGTCGATAACGCATAGACCTTTTTCGCGTATGTGCTGGCTGTCGCAACATCACCCGACAGGAGTGCCTCTCGTACCCTGTCGAGTTTTAACGCATCATCAAGACTGATATAAGGTGCCCAGCCATTTTCAGAATCACTAATTTCGATTTCTACTTCGGCAGCATAGTTAGCTGCATGAACAAACTTTGTATGTTTTCTGGTATTCATCTTTTCCTCCTGGTAAAATTATCGTCTCAGTTATCGGTACTTGGTCGATAAGCAGTTATAAGGACGGTTGGAGATACTTTACCATGTAGCACATCATGGACAAAAATATCATTGGCAAAAAAAATCATGCGATTATCTTCTGATGTATTGCCCCCCTGAGTTTCGATACGGGTTTTTAAAGGAGTTTTCCTTCAGGCTATTGGGATTCCTGGATAAAAGACGGTTTGTTATTTTGACGAATGGTTTTTCAAAGAAGAGCCATAAATCGCAGGTTACTATCTTTTATTTACAAGTTAAATTTGTATTTCCTGTATTTTTTATGAGTCACCATAATGACCTCGGAGGGAAAGAACCTGCACGGTTACTACTGAATCAATAATTTTGTAGATGATTCGCTCCTTCTTATTCACTCTTCTTGACCAATACCCCGATAAATCGCCCTTTAGTCGCTCAGGTTTACCTGTCCCTGTGGCTGGATGCTCCGAGAGTTCAAGTAAAATTTTTTCAATCTTTCTGAGAGTAGACTTATCTCCAATTTTATGCCAAATCCTCAACTCATCCGTTGCTTCTGGTGTCAGTATTACAGTATACTTGCCCATATATTTTTTGGGTCTTTAATCTCAGTAACCCTGCCAGCAGCAATATCTTCCTCACCTCTCCTCAATACCTCCAACAACCTGGAATTGTCGAAGGATTCATCCTTCACCGTAACTTTTTTCCCAGGAACAATCTCAACAGTCTCGCCCTTGTTAAACCGAACCACAACTTTTTCCCTGGCTGCCAGGTTCAGGTATTTTTTGAGGTTCTTGCGTAACTCTGTTGTGCTGATAGCTATCATGATCATCTCTCCTGCTTTCTGATTTACAGTATGTTATAAGAAGTATAGACATTTTTTCGTCAAAACCCTCAAAGAGCTGCGGCAGGAAATGGTTGCCGCAAAGAGCTGATAAGCAACTCACGCAATATCAAAGGATTGTACGAGGAGGTGTTCGACTGTCATGGTGGCACTCAGGTTTTATGGAGATGAAGCGGAGGAGGTAAAATGGTTGGCTAATGACAGTATTCTCATAGAAAAGAAGAAATTTTGAGTTAAGGGACTTCGCCACCCGATAAGGTAAAGAGTTTAAGGCTGAGCAGTGTGACACAAAAAATCTATGCCGCGACAGTCGATAACGCATAGACCTTTTTCGCGTATGTGCTGGCTGCCGCAACATCTCCGGGCAGGTAAAGGGGTGGTGCTGAAGGGTAACAAGAAAATTTTTCAACTTCTGTTCATTCACTGTACTTCGTTCAATAACCATGATTGGTTTGAATTTTTGAATCGAACCCCAACCATTTGTCCTTATAAGCTTTCCCGCAGCAACTGATTGAGCCGCTCCACACTGACCTTCGTTTGACGAAGGATTGCTCTGAGTGTACCACGATCCAGCTCTTTGTGATCGGGAATGACCGTTTGACACCAAGGATCCAAACGACGAAGAATGATATGACTGCCATGCTGACGAATGGGCGCAAAACCAACCTTAGCCAGAGCTTTGACCAACTCCCGGCCAGAAAGCCTTGGTAATTGGCTCATACCGCAACAAGCATCGTCTGAAAAGATTCATCAGGAACAGGCAACCCATCTCCCTCCAAAGCCAAAATATATCCCTGAATTGCTTCCCGAATATTAACAATGGCCTCTTCTCTCGAACTTCCCTGGGAGATACAACCGGGAAGGCTTTGACATTCTGCAATCCAATACCCATCTTCACCCGGATAAATTACAGCTTCTCTCATACTCCCCCCCTTTAATTGATCTTTCCTGAAAAAAATTGTGCTGGCAATATAACTATTTTTCTACTGTATTTTTTTACGTTAATGCGTACATTCGATCTTTCTACAGGAAGAAACAGTCTGCTTTTTTCTGAATCATGCAGATCAGTCTTAACTATTTTAACCGTAATGAATTAAGATGAAAAGGGATAGACCGAACAAGATGCAAATTTCGAATGGCGGATTTTTCGGGAACAATTACGAGCTGACATTTGATGGGGAAACCCTCATATACTCTGCGCGTATCGACGACGATATGAGCGAGGAGCTGATCTCTGCCACAAGGGAAGATTGGGATGCCTTCCGCAGCGAAATCGATGCTATCGGAATCTGGAACTGGCATGCGGACTACGACAATCCAGACATTCTCGATGGCAATCAGTGGGAAGTCAGGATCAGATGGGGAAGCCGCTCTTGCAAGATTTATGGGAGTAACAATTACCCGAACGAAGACGGGACACCGTCACAGACTTATGAACAAACCGACACGTTTTCACGATTTCTGCATGCAGTGATGCGCCTCGCTGGCGGAAGAGCATTTAAATGATGAAGAGCACAAACGATCGGGACTCAATTATGCTGAGGTGTCAGGCAAAAAAAGATGGAGATATTCATACATTAACAGGAGTAAGAGAAGAATGCTTATATTTCAGGGAATATTCTGCCTTTTCGCCAGCAGTTGAGAATGTTGAAACGATTGCCATAAATATATCCTGAATTGAGCGATCAGTAATGAAAACGTGCGTTATTTAATTGTTCTAAAGCATTATTTTAAAAATAAATAAGCTTCGATTTCCCATTTCAAAATAGCCACACCCAATGGGTTAAGAGCACCATAGCACATCACACAATCTATAACGATTTGAAAAATAAGCATTTAAGTCCTGTAAATCCTAAGCCGATTGCGGATGAATCGCTCAATTCAGGTATATAAAGACTTAAACATAGCTAATTTGGAGTAAAAATTATGATGAATACTCAAGAGCTTAAAACAACAGTATCAAAACTCTCCCCGGATCAACTTTTTAAGTTTGCTGAATGGTTCGAAGAGTTTATAGCTGAGCAGTGGGATAAAAAAATTGAAACTGATATTGTATCTGGTCGCCTGGATACGCTTGGGGAATATGCTGACAGTGAATTTGTGGCGGGTCGCGCAAAACCGCTGTGAATCATTTCACCATATCGGAGTTTTGGTTAGAGCCGAGAATTAAATTCTATCAATAGTAACCAAATAAGTGAGAACAGCTATGCAACATACCGTAACGCTTAATATTCCCGAAGTTTTCGAACCCAGGATACAAAGGATAAAAGATTTTGATCTCTTCGTGAGCTCCATTACGATTGATGCCTTACAACAATCTGAGCCTCGCGTCCAACCTCAACACTTGGCTGAAGCCGCACAGAAAATGCTTCACGACTATCAAACAAACACCGAACTCACTTGTTTTACGGCACTTGATGGAGAGCCAATTGTATGAAGAATAGAGAAATCTGGTTGATCAACCTTGAACCAACAATTGGGGCTGAAATCAAAAAAACACGTCCTGCCATTATTGTCAGCAACAATGAAATAGGTATTTTACCTCTGAAAATCATTGTTCCAATTACCGATTGGAAAGAGCAATATAGCCATGCACAATGGATGATCAAGCTGTCTCCAGATAAGCAGAATGCGCTTCAAAAAGTCTCTGCTGCCGATACGTTTCAAGTTCGTTCTATCTCCAGGGAGCGCTTTATAACACAACTTGGCGTAGTTGATGAAATAACCATGCAACTGATCAAGCAAGGCTTGGGGTGTGTGCTTGATATCAAATAAAGGGGAAAGATTATGGAACTATCTGCTCTTCTAACACCCGCCGCTGAAGGTGGTTATGTTGCGTTCAATCCTGAAACAGGGACGACAACTCAAGGTGAAACCATTGAAGAGTCCCTCGCGAATCTGCGGGAAGCAACTGAATTGTATCTGGAGGAATTTCCTTTGATTCAGTCGGGGCGTTCTTTGCTGACAATATTTCAAGTGACGGCTCATGCCTAAATTACCCATTGGGCTCTATAAAATAAATTTCAAAAAAAAGTTCACAACAGTTCAAAAAAAAATAGAAAAAATCACTGGTGTCCGGTTGTTGAAAAAGTTAACACCATTTAATATTAATTAATATAACGATTTAAGGAGCTTTTATAACCGTGATCGATTTGAAAAAGCCTGTTATCTTTCATCATTTCATAACTCTTCAAAAAGGAATGATTGATGAACACAGGAAAAACCGTTTTTGCTCAGCTTCTGGAACATTTACCTCTTCATCAATTTCGTCGTTGTGTGAAGCGTTATGATGGCAATTATAAAGTGCAATCGTTTACTTGTCTTGATCAATATCTTTGTTTGATCTTCGCACAATTGACGTATAGAGAAAGTCTTCGTGATATCACAACTTGTTTGCTTGGTATGCAGAATAAACTCTATCACATGGGCATACGAGGAACGATTGCGCGAAGTACATTGGCCGATGCCAACGAAAATCGAGACTGGCGAATTTACCAGGATTTTGCACATATTCTGATTCATCATGCACGAGAACTGTACAGTAAAGATCCTTTTGGTGTAACACTGGAAAATACCGTTTATGCTTTAGATTCGACAACAATTGATTTATGTCTCGCATTGTTTCCATGGGCAAAGTTCCGTACACACAAAGGAGCTGTTAAGATGCATACATTATTAGACTTAAGAGGTAATATTCCGTCATTCATAGCCATTACTGATGGCAAGGTTCATGATGTAAATATCCTTGATATGCTTATGATTGAACCAGGCTCTTTCTACATTATGGATCGTGGATATATCGATTTTGAGCGGTTATATCATATTCATCAATCACAAGGATTCTTTGTTATCAGAGGAAAGTCAAATTTGAGTTTTAATCGGCAATATTCTCATCCAGTTGATAAATCTACCAGCGTTCGATGTGATCAGACCATAAAGCTTGCAGGAGACAAATCCGCAAAAGAATACCCTGAGACAATGAGAAGAATCAAGTATTCTGATCAAGCGACAGGAAAACTTTTTGTGTTTTTAAC
>CAJAAV010000050.1 GCA_903937835.1 uncultured Chlorobiaceae bacterium
ATCGGGTGCGGAATAAAGTGTCGGCGCCATGGAAGAGAAAAAGTTAAAGAATTGTCAACAGGGTGGTTGCAGTGCCCGCGACCAAAGGTTCTTTGCAGAAAACAGTGATCACACGATTAATGACATAATATTAGTATGTCGTGTTAGATGGCCTTTTTAACTCTATCAAAAACCCTTTGCTGGGCAAGTAAAAATAAATCCACCCTTTCTGCAAATATAAGGTTTTCCATCAATAGAGTTTCATCGATCCGAGAGATTAGGATAATGCCTAAAGCGCTCCCTTTTTCTTTACCACCTCCAAGCCCACCACGCTCACAATAACTATACACGCAACCCACTGTCAGATTAACTATTAGGCTTGTATTTTTTTTATAGCGGACCCATAGAGAAAAATTAGTTTTGCTTTAAATAAAACTGATACTATATTAGTATCAATTAAATATACAGCCATGAAAGTACTCACCAAGAATACGGATTACGCTATACGAGCCCTGTTGGCGCTTGCTGCAAAGAAGGGGAGTTATCTGTCGGCAAAAAGTATTGCAACCGAGCATGATATCCCGTACCAATTTCTGCGCCGATTGCTCCAGGAGATGATTCGCCACAACCTGATTGTTTCAAAGGAGGGAGTTCAGGGCGGGTTTATGATGCAAAAGAATCCGGATGAGATCACCGTAACGGAACTGATTGAAATTTTTCAGGGCAAGGTGCAGGTATCGGAATGCATGTTCCGCAAGCAGATTTGCAGCAATCGTGCACGCTGTGTGCTGCGTCACGAAATCATGCGGATTGAGCATGTCGTTCAGAGCGAGTTTGAAAAGGTGACCATCGGTAAGCTGCTTAGGGACCTTGAGGTGGTAAATCAAGTAAGTTCCAAAGCAACAACAATCAACTGACATTGAACCTGTAAAAGGAGTAATCAACAATGAAACGGCAGATTATCACTATAGATGAAAAAATATGTACCGGATGCGGTGATTGTATTCCGGGTTGTCCAGAGGGAGCGCTGCAGGTTATTGACGGCAAAGCTCGCCTTATCAGCGACCTTTTTTGCGATGGACTTGGAGCGTGTATAGGCCACTGCCCAGCAGGGGCAATGAAAATTGTAACACGGGAAGCTGAGCCCTACGACGAAAAGCGCGTCATGCATGAAAGTATTGCAAAAGGTGGCCCTAATGTCATAGCGGCCCATCTTCATCATCTGATGGATCACGGCCAGCGTGACTTTGTGCAGCAGGCGCTCGAATACCTCAAGGAGCAGGGGATTGAGAACCCGCTTGAAGGTGAATCTGCCAGAAAACCGGATCAGCAACATTCTCATAGTGTCCATAGTCATGCACCTCACACTGGAGGATGCCCAGGCAGCAGGACTATAGATTTCAGTGCTCATGGCAAATCTGATGCAAGAGTTGTTTCTATGCCTGACGCACCAGTTCAAAGCGCACTTCGCCAGTGGCCTATCCAGCTTCACCTTGTGTCACCGCAGGCGCCGTATTTCGAGGGTTCCGATCTGTTGCTTGCAGCCGACTGTTGCGCATTTGCTGTCGGCAACTTCCACGGATCCTTCATGAAGGGTAAAAGTCTTGCAATAGCCTGCCCGAAGCTTGATTCGGAGTTGGATATCTATGTCGACAAACTGGCAGCCATGATCGATCTGTCGCACATCAACACCATCACCGTGGCCATTATGGAGGTGCCATGTTGTGGCGGCCTGATGTCAATTGTTGCTGGGGCGCTGCGAAAGGCCAAGCGGAAGGTCCCGGTGAAAAAGGTACTCATCACTCTGCAAGGCGAGACCTTATCGGAAGAATGGGTGTGAAAACAGTGTGCACTATTTCGACTGCAATTTTGTTGTAAAATAATAAAACGGAAGAGGCAATGCTGAAAGATGCAATGGGTGGATACAGGGGGACGGCAACGGAGATCAGCAGGATCATTGCTGAACATCCTGACAATGCTGAGGCGTACTATGATCTGGGAAATGCCCGGAGCAGTTGCGAAGATTATGATGGCGCAATAGATGCTTTCACCATGGCATTGAAAAGAGGCCTTCGCTTCCGTGAAGCCATTACGGCTTATGGTAATCGCGGTATCGCAAGGGCGAAGAGTGGTGATTTTGAAGGAGCAGTTCAGGATTTCACGGAAATCATAGGGCGAAAGCCAAACAACAAAAGGCTTTTGTGTTCAGCGTATAAGGGCAGGGCTTTAGTAAAAGAAAAAATGGGAGATAGCGAAGGAGCGGTACGAGACAAAAAAACAGCTCTTTTGTTATCACCGGATGGAAACAACCAATAACCAATAATGGAGGAAAGTAAGATGGGAATGTCTTGTAATCAATGTCAGGAGAGCATTCATGGTACAGGTTGTACGGTGCGTGGGGTATGCGGAAAAGATGAACTTGTGGCCCAGCTTCAGGACGTGCTGGTCTATGCTATAGAAGGGCTTGCACTGGCTGCCGAAAAACATGAGGGAAGTCTCTCAAGGAGGGTCGGCCAGCTTATCAGCGAATCACTTTTTGTTACAGTAACCAATACCAACTTTGATGAGGATGCAATAGTAGCCCAGATACGCAAGACCCTTGCGATGCGTGATGAGCTGAATGCTTCGCTCCTTAATCTTCCACCTCATGATGCCGCTCACTGGACAGGAAGCGCACAAGAGGATTTTCTTTCGAAAGCAGCAAGTGTCAGCATCAAAAGTCTCAGCGAAAACGAAGACCTTCGCTCATTGAAAAGCCTTGTGCTGTATGGTATTAAGGGGCTTGCCGCCTATACCGATCATGCCGCTGTTCTCGGTTACCATGATGACGATATCTATGCTTTTTATGTAAAAGGGCTTGCCGCGCTTACCAAAGAGCTCTCTGCAGACGATCTGACCGGACTTGTGCTTGAGACCGGTGGAGTCGCAGTCAAGGCAATGGCACTGCTTGACAAAGCCAACACCACCACCTATGGCCAACCCGAAATCACCACGGTGAAGACTGGAGCAGGCAAAAACCCGGGTATTCTGATTTCCGGCCACGATCTCCGCGATATGGAAGAGCTGTTGAAGCAGACTGTCGGAACAGGAGTGGATGTTTATACTCACTGCGAAATGCTGCCAGCCCATTACTATCCTGCTTTCAAGAAGTATGCGCACTTTGTCGGAAACTACGGTGGTGCATGGTGGTCGCAGGATAAAGAGTTCGACACCTTCAATGGCCCGATTCTTATGACCACAAACTGCATCGTTCCGGTTCGCGAGGCCTATCGCAATCGCATGTTTACAACAGGCATGGCCGGTTACCCCGGGCTGAAGCATATTCCAGCAAGAGCTGATGGTGGAGAGAAGGACTTTTCAGTACTTGTCAATCTTGCTAAAACCTGTCAGGCGCCAAAAGAGCTCGAAAATGGCACTATCGTCGGTGGATTTGCCCATAATCAGGTGCTTGCACTTGCCGACAAGGTTGTCGATGCGGTAAAGAGCGGTGCTATCAAGCGCTTTGTGGTCATGGCCGGTTGTGACGGTCGCCATTCGTCACGCCAGTACTATACAGATGTAGCGGCGGCACTGCCCAGTGATACGGTGATCCTGACCGCAGGGTGTGCCAAGTACCGCTACAACAAGCTTGAGCTTGGTGATATCGGTGGAATTCCCCGAGTGCTCGATGCCGGTCAGTGCAACGACTCATACTCTCTTGCGGTTATTGCCTTGAAACTTCAGGAGGTATTTGCCCTCGACAATATCAACGATCTGCCGATTTCCTTCGATATTGCCTGGTATGAGCAGAAAGCAGTTACCGTGCTGCTTGCCCTGCTTTATTTAGGAGTAAAAGGTATTCGCCTCGGACCAACACTTCCCGAGTTCCTGACACCGAATGTTGCAGCCGTTTTGGTCGAGAAATTCGGCATCATGCCAATTGGTACTGTTGATGCCGATATCGAAGCCATGATGGTCGGTGCCTGAACATCCTTTCTTCCCCCCTCCCTTGTCATCCCGACAAAGGAGGGAGCTATTAACCCTCAGCAATCGACAGCATCTTCCTGATCGGTTCCTTCGGCGCATCCGCTGTTCTTGTCTACGGCGCGCCGATGGCCGATTTCTCCCAACCGCGCAACATTGTCGGCGGTCACCTTGTTTCGGCAAAAAGATTCAAAAAAAAAGATATTTGATGATTTTACAAGCTCGCTAAAGATACTGTAAGATGTTTTAATATTATGAGTTATAAAAACAGAGATATTTGTTGAAAACCTCTGCATATTACAGGCAGCAGATTAATATATTTAGCTTTTATCAGCGAGCATACACAATCCTGTATTGGAGCATTACCGCATTGACGTTTATCAGACAAAAAACCTCGTTTCTCATCATATTCTGCCTGTTTATGTTGGCAGTTCCTCTTTTGTGGTGGGGTGGGTTGTCTGCTGCTGAAAAGTCAGAAAAGCAGAATCCTGTCCAGCCTGTTGATTCGCTTTCCAGAACGGGAGGTCTTGCAAGTACGGTGCTGTTTGCTGCAAAAGATTCGGTGATTTACAACATCGACAGGCGAACTATGGAATTGTGGGGGAAGGCCCGTATCGACAATGAAGAGACCAGTGTCAAAGCGCCGAAAATTATTATCGACCTCAATACCTCTTTGTTTCATGCTTTCGGCATCGCTGACTCTTCAAAAACGCTTGCAGAGCCCGCTGTTTTTAGTGACCGGCAAGGGAGTTTCAATGCGGAAACAATGACCTACAATTTAAAAACCAAACGTGGAGAGACGACGAATGTTTTGTCATCTTCCAAACAGATTATTTTTAGCGGAGAGCATGTTACACGGCTTGAAAACGGTGAGCTGAACATCAGTGATGGTACGTTCACTACTTGTGATAATCAGTCACCTCATTACTGGTTTTCCTCCTCTCAGATGACGGTTATTCCTGAAAAGAGAATTATTGCAAGGCCTCTGATTATGTATATCAGGCCGGAGATTTTTTCTGCACGCCTTCCTGCGGTTCCGATTCTGGCGCTGCCCTATATGATTTTTCCATTAAATGAGGGCCGATCGTCAGGTTTTCTTATGCCAAGTCTCGGCAATAACAGCCACATGGGTTACTATTTGTCGAATTTTGGTTATTTCTGGGCTATTGATGATCAGATGGATTTCAGGCTTGACGGGGACATATCGTTTAACGGAGGCTGGCGCCTTGGTGAAAGGTTCCGCTATAAAAAAAGTAATAGTTTTTCGGGAGAGATTTCAGGAGAGTACAAAGAGTATCCCACATACAGTGACTGGAATGCAAAAATTATCTACAACCAGGTTTTTGATTCTTCGACCAGATTTGATGTCAATATCCTGCTCCTGGGCGCACCTCAGGGTTACGATCTGAATTCGATGAATTCGATAGCCATGGTAACTCAGCAATCCAATGCTCGAGCGGCGCTGGCAAAAACGTTCAACGAAGAGAACAGTATTGCCGCGATTACCTATAATCGTTCCGAAGATTTGAGTACTCTCAAAGCCACCCAAGCCATTGAGGCTTCGTTCTATCAGAATCGGATGTATCCCTTTCGGTCTGGCTTTTCTGTGGACGACTGGAAATCGAATGTTTCACTCTCTACCGGAGCATTTTTTAGCGGGATGTCTACCTCAGAGACTACTTCCGGATATTCAGCAAATGCCAATGTTGAGTTGGGGTACTACCGTGAATTTGCTCAGGGTTCCAGGGCACTTTTTACCCAGGGAGTCAGCTTGCAAGCATCGGAACCGGTCTCTGGATTCTATAACAACGGGATGAATAGTGGTACAACAGTGTTTGTTCCTCTTCGCATGCAATCAACTCTGTTCCGTTATTTCAATGTTAATCCTGGCGTAACCTTTATACACTCCTTGTCCCCGGATGGCGCGAACAAGGATGTTTCAACAACAGTGTTTGCTGTTGATGCTACCACCAGGATGTATGGTACTCTTGAATCGGGGGTTCTTGACCACCTTATTGGGCTCAATGTGCTGCGCCATACCTTTATTCCAGCCATCACCTATCGCTGGAACCCGTCGTTTTCCGGGAGCGGGTATAATTATTATCAGAACATCTATGACTGGACCGATTCTCAACTTTTCAACAGACTTGACAACACGACTTATGCAGGGATGCCTGAAGGGCAAAGTACCGTCGGCATTTCTCTGAAAAATATTATTCAGGGTAAAAGAAGGGGCTCTGAGTCTTCTGTACCTGAGAATAGTTCTATTGCTGGAGAACAGACAATCCAGCTCCTCACCTTCAATGCGACGACAGCGTACAATTTTAATGCTGATGCTCTTCATCTGGCACCGCTGATTTTTACAGCATCAAGCAATGTTTTGTCGCCGAACCTCCTTTTCAGTTCGGGCGCCATGTATGATATCTACAGTTATGATCCGTTGACCGGCGACAGAATCAATCGCTTCAACAGTGATGATGGTAACGGATTTTTTCGTTTTATCAAGGGATTTTTGAACATGAGTCTGAGTATTCAGGGGAGCCCTGAATCTGCGTCTTCTTCGTTGCCATTGATGCCAACAACCCCGTTACTTGTCATGCCGAATGCCTCACAGTCAATATTTCTTGACCGTTTTAATCCGAACTACTTCAGCCGTATTGATTACCGACAGCCCTGGCAGTTTCAGTTTTCCCTTTTTCTGCAATCCGACAGGAGCAATCCGCTTGTGCCAGTCACAACTTCGCTGATCAATACATCGGCTACAGCGTCGTTGTCAAAAGACTGGCAGATATTGTTGAATACCGGGTATGATCTTCAAAACGGCAAGCTGGTTTTTCCTGTGCTTTATCTTAATCGCAATCTTCATTGCTGGCAGACAAGCTTCCAGTGGATTCCGTTCGGGCAGTTTCGGAGCTATGCTCTCCAAATCGGCCTTAAAGCCCCATTGAGCAATATCAATGTCAAAGCAGGGAAAGGAGCATATTAGTTCTCCTGAGAAACTCCTTTTGACATGCCACTTCCACCCCGGTTACTACAAGAAAAAAATTGGGGGAGAGGTCTTTTTTTTGCTACCAATATGCCGCCCCGCCTGGGCTGAAAACAAAAGAGCATTTTCATCAATGCCGCAGGCATGGAATGTTGGTAGAACCCGGCATAACCCGCCCTCCTCTTTTCTGTCTTTCAAGCACGGAGAATCAATAAAGGAATATTTCCAGCCTCCCTCCAGAGTTTCTGTCTCACAGAAAAGAATGCACATCTTGAATTGTTTCTCAAGGAGTGCCCTGAATCAGGTCAAGGATCAGCGATAGTCGGTTGTTAAACTCTTCATGGGCATCATGGTGGATACAGTGTGATGCTTTGGGGATGATATATGCTCCTGCTTGTGGAAGAAGCTGCTGAAATTCGGGGATAATCTTGTGAGGCGGGAGAGCTACATCTTCTGCTCCCCAGACAAGATAGGCAGGCCCCTTGTAATCGCATGGTTTTGGAAGGTGATCAAGCCTGAAATCGAGCGGTCGTTTGGAAGGCGAGAGGTAAGAGAACTGCGCTCCTCTGTCCTGAAGTGGCATGGTGAACTGGTTGATCAGCTTGTCATCAACCTTACTCTGATTAAAATATGTTGGCATGAGGCTCTGACCCACGGCAACAGGATTTGCAAAAACGGCCAGAAGTATCTCGCCAATGAGAGGTGAGGCGACGAGACCGAAAAACAGATTGCTCATGCCATCCATCGTGTCTCCAAAAAGGCCGGAAGGGTTCACGAGCACAAGTGCCTTAACTTTTTCGGGCTGATGGTGGGCAAAGTAGACTGCGCTTGCTGCCCCCATCGAATGGCCGACAATAATGACTGAATCAAGTTTTTTCAGCAAGAGAAACGTTTCGATTTGTGAGGCAAACAGTTCGAGACAATAGCGGACGTTGGGTTTTTGTGATTTGCCAAACCCGATCAAATCCATGGCATAGATTTTATTTTTACGGGTAAACTCCGGAATATTCAGATCCCAGTGCTCTATCATTCCGCCATAACCGTGGAGAAAAAGAAGTGGAGTTTTTTCAGGGTTTTCCTCTCCGAATTCCTGGTACCGGATTTTGGCTTCGTTTTCAGGAGATAATTGCCATAGAAAATATTGATCTTTCGCCGTGTTGCTCATAATAATAGATCAGTGAAATATTTAGAGGGGGAAAAACTTATAGGCCAATATACCCGTTAAAAAAACAATAATTGAAAGATATTGCTTAATATGTAGAAGTGGACTGGATTTGTCCTGCTTAATAAATATTCCAATAAATATGCTTCAGGTTTCCCGAAAATTTGAATATGGTCTTCATGCGGTTACCTACCTGGCAACGAAGGGTATGGGCAGGGTCGTTACCGTCAAGGAGATGGCTGATGATATTGGCTTTTCACAGGAGTTTCTCTCAAAGGCTATGCAGAGCCTCAAGCGGGCCGGTATCGCGACCTCAGTTCAGGGTGTGAACGGCGGCTATACCCTTGGCAGGGCGACGGCTGAAATTACGGTTGCTGATATTGCTCTTGCCATTGAAGGAAAGCCGCATCTGGTGCGCTGTGGGGTGAAGGCGGACAGTTGTGAGGTTTTTTCTTCTTGCCATCACCGGGGTTATATGAGTGCTCTGCAGTATAAAATCCAGGATCTTTTGGGGGCTACCACCATTTACTCGCTCTTGCAGCAAATAGCCCCATGAGCACTCCTCAGCAAAAAAGTTTTTTGATGAGCTTCATTCTGTGTTTATTATCACCGGGTTTGGTGGTATTCTTTTTGAAGCACTTCCCGTTCGATCCTTACTTAAAAACAAGATGACACTGAATTATGACCATTCATAGGCTCAGGAATTCAGCCTTGGCTGAAACGAGTCTGCCGGATATTATCCTCAAAGGCATCAATACCCATAATCTCCGAAATATCTCGGTTTGTATTCCTCGCAACAAATTTGTAGTGTTGACGGGGGTTAGCGGATCGGGTAAATCAAGTCTCGCCTTCGATACACTTTATGCTGAAGGTCATCGCCGCTATGTGGAATCACTGTCAGCTTATGTACGGCAGTTTCTTGAACGCATGCCCCGTCCTGATATCGAAAGTGTTGAGGGAATTGCGCCTGCCATTGCTATTGAGCAGAAACCGATACCGAAAAATCCGCGTTCCACAGTTGGAACGGTATCGGAAATTTATGACTATCTCCGTCTGCTCTATGCCCGGATTGGCAAAATCTATTCTCGCGACACCAATGAGCTGGTTCTTAAGCATACTCCCGATGATGTGAGCTTGCATGCAGGTTTTTTTGAGGAGGGTACAAAATTTTATGCCGGATTCTTTTTCCCCGCCCATAAGGATGCAGGCCATCACAACTGTTCGGTGCAGGATGAAATAGCAAATCTCCTGAAAAAAGGTTTTTTCAGGGTAGTCGCCGGTGATGAGATTCTTGATCTCAACCAGGATGTGGCATGCAAGCGGGTGCTTGAAATGCCGATATCCGAGCGTTCAATCCTTCTTGTACTGGTTGACCGTTTTGTAGCACGGCACGATGACAAGACTTTCAGCCGGGTTTCGCAGGCGGCGGAGAGCTGCTTCAATGAATCGGGAGGGTATGCTGTTCTGAAGGTTGTCGGAGGTAAAACCTGTCTCTTCAGCGACCGACTCGAACTGAATGGCATTGAATATCAGGAGCCTTCTCCCCAGCTTTTTGCCTTTAATTCCCCTATAGGTGCCTGCACAACTTGTCAGGGTTTCGGGCGCATTGCCGGTATTGATGAGAACATTGTTGTCCCGAACAAGTCGCTTTCGCTTGAAGAGGGCACCATTGCGTGCTGGAATTCAGAAAAATATCGCAGGAATCTCCTTGAACTTCTTGATCGGGCAGAAGATATGGGCGTTCCGATTGATATCCCTTATGAAAAGCTCTCCTACACGCAAAAAGAGCTTGTCTGGAAGGGTAGTTCGGATGGACGTTATAAGGGGATTCGGCATTTTTTTGATGAAATAGAAAAAGATGCCGGTTACAAGATGCACTACCGGGTCTTTTTAAGTCGCTATCGCGGTTATGCGATCTGTCCTGATTGTGAAGGGAGTCGTCTTAATCCTGATGCGCGGCTTGTCAGGGTTTCAGGTCGTCATATTGGAGAGGTTTCTCGAATGAATATTTCGGAGGCTTCCGATTTTTTCAAAAATCTCGATATTTCACCTTTCGATCGCAAGGTGGCTGAGGTTATTTTGCAGGAAATCATCAAGCGTCTCGGCTATCTGCTTGATGTGGGATTGAATTACCTTTCCCTTGATCGCTTGACCCACACACTGAGCGGAGGCGAGTTTCAGCGCATCAATCTTTCAACCTCACTGGGTTCTCCGCTGGTCGGGGCAATCTATATTCTTGATGAGCCAAGCATCGGGCTCCATCAGAGTGATTCGGCACGATTGATCACGCTGCTCAGGAAGCTGCGCGATCTGGGTAACACCGTGGTGGTTGTCGAGCATGACCGAGAAATCATTGAGGCGGCCGATGAAGTTATTGATCTTGGCCCCTATGCAGGGCGATTTGGTGGCGACGTGGTTTTTCATGGTTCGGTAGCAGAAATGAAGGCATCTGGCACCTCGCTTACTGCTCAGTATATGAATGGTACGAAACGCATTCCTGTGCCGCAGCTTCGCAGAACACCAAATTTCAGCTCCTGCATTGAAATCACTGGCGCCATGCAGAACAACCTGAAGAATATTGATGTGCGTTTTCCTCTTGGTGTCATGACCTGCGTTACCGGTGTGAGCGGATCCGGCAAGTCTACCCTGGTCAATGACATTCTCAACAAGGGGATTATGAAGGAAAAGGGAGGATTGAAGGAGAATGTGGGAACTCACCGCTCGATTTCAGGCACATGGCTTGTTGATCGTGTCGAGCATGTTGACCAGTCTCCTATTGGAAAATCAAGTCGCAGCAATCCGGTCACTTATCTGAAAATATTTGACGACATTCGCAACCTGTTTGCCCAGACAAAAGATGCCCGGCAAAAGGGCTGGAAAGCCGGATATTTTTCTTTCAACATACCAGGAGGTCGTTGCGAAACCTGTGCCGGGGAGGGAAGTGTCCACATTGAGATGCAGTTTCTTGCTGATATAGAGGCTGTTTGTGAAGATTGCGGCGGCTTGAGATACAAACACGACACTCTTGAAGTGAAGTACCAGCGCATGTCCATTGCCGAGGTGCTCGACATAACGGTAGAGGAGGCTATAACTTTTTTTGGCAATGAAAAGGGGATTGCAAGAAAACTTATGGTGCTCGACGAGGTAGGACTGGGCTACATAAGGCTGGGTCAGTCGTCAAGCACCCTTTCAGGAGGTGAGGCCCAGCGCCTCAAGCTGGCAAGTTTCATTGCTCATGCTGATGCGGCGCATACCCTTTTTATTTTCGATGAGCCGACAACCGGTTTGCATTTTGAGGATATCAACAAGCTGATCCGCTGTTTTGAAAAACTTCTTGAACAGAAGAACACCCTTGTCGTTATTGAACACAACCCTGATATTATCAAGCAGGCTGACTGGATTATCGATCTTGGGCCGGGTGCCGGGGATAAAGGTGGTTGTATTGTTGCGGAAGGGACACCCGAAGAGATTGCGGCCAGGGAGGATTCTCTGACCGGCAGATATCTCAAGCCTTCGTTCGACTGCTAAACCGGCTCGTCATCATTTTATGGGGTCGTCCTCCAGCGCACCGCCGTGAAGCCTGATATGCGGGAAGTGTGTCTGTGCCGTGCGTTCAACCCATACGGCTCTTCCTTTGCTGAACTCGGCTTCATTTTCGGTTACCGAGAGCCGGTTTTTGGCAAGGGCCTCGATTTCCTGCAAGAGAGCCGCGAGCAGTCGGTCTTCGGCAGTTGCTGTGTCGTCCTGCATTTTCGACCGGATACTTGTCAGTTTTTCCATGGTGACTTTACCGACGGCGTTATAGAGTGCCTGTGTCATTATTTTTTTTGGATGGGTGAGTATTTTTATTATTATTGAAATGTTCTTTTAGCACTCTCCTTGTTTGAGTGCTAAAAACATGAGTTATTTTCCATAGTATCTTACTATTAAAT
>CAJAAV010000051.1 GCA_903937835.1 uncultured Chlorobiaceae bacterium
TATTCCATATAGAAAGGTTTAGAATTATTTAGGAGGTCATCATGGGCACATTCACTCTTCACGCAAACGATCCGCTGCTATTCGTCGATCGTGCGATACCTTCTGAACTTCTTGAGGCCATCAAAAAGCTTGAAAGATGGGATGAACAGGCTCTGGACATGGCCAATCTGTTGATCACTGTCTGGTCAGCGGATGCAATTGCAAGAGCCAATGACCGAGAGGGTATATCGGAACTGCAACGTATTATTCATTTTACTCTTCATCGGGCAAGTTCTTTATCATCGCTTCCAGAAGAGTTCAGGGGTCGTTGGCAGGAGGCAAGCGACATGCTCGAAGCAAGGCGTCTCAGTCTGGCCCATGCCGATCCAGAGGCGCAACTCAACCGCACTCATGTTCGTGAAATCCTTCAGTGGCTGCTCAGTAACGGGAATAGGGAGTTGCCACAGTCGGAGCTTGTAAAGCATCTTGAGGTCAGTGCAGGACGAGTTACCCAACTCATTGGTCCGCTCGAATCCAACGGTCTGGTAACCAAACGGAAACAAGGTCGTGATAACATGCTGCAACTCACCAAGAGCGGGCGGGGGTATGCAACAAGCGCCGCGCCAAAATCGGCTATGCCTGAGAGGGGTTTTGGTGGATTATTCTCAATTGACAATAGTGTTCAGTCTCAGTTGAACTTTCGAATTCAGAATGTGATTGCAGCATGACTCCCTTCATCGTAACCTTCTACAGCTACAAGGGCGGCGTCGGGCGCAGTCTGCTTGCCGCCAATATCGGTGTTCTTTGTGCAAGGCGAGGCAAAACGCTGCTGTGGGATCTTGATATTGAAGCGCCAGGATTGCACAACATTCCGGGACTGACACCATCAAGACCTGTCAAAGAGGGTTTTTTTGAATGGATGATTGCATGGCAGGAGTCAGGAAAAGCATCGAACAAAGCTGATTTTGGCAAACTTGTCAAACTGGCTTGCCAGACACCTGAGCGGGATCGCCTCTTCATCTTGCCTGCTTATGGTGACAACAAAGATTTCGCAGGGCTTTTCCAGAGCATCCGCTGGGACGATTTTTTGGTTCGTGACCTCGACAGTGGTCTCGCACTCTTTCTCGGTATCCTTGATGCTTTTGGCAAGGCTGGATTTGAAACGGTTGTGCTCGATTCCGGTGCTGGCATTACCGACATTGGGGGGCTTCTTGCCGTCCTGCTGCCACACGCCACCGTTCTTGTCGGAAATTACGGCAGGCAGAATACCAGTGGACTTGCCCACGTCTGGCAAGCCCTTCAACCGGCCAGCGAGGGGCGCATTCCAGCGCGAGGTTCATTGCCACCCCTGACTCGGTTACTGGTTGCATCACCGATTGCTGATGAACCCGAATTGCGAGCCAAGGGGGAGGAGATATGGAAAGAGGCCTTTGGTCTAGCTCCTGCCGAATTGGTCACCATCCCTTTTGATCAGCGTCTGCTCTTCACTGAAGAGCTTTATGCCGCAACACGCCCTGATACTCCGGTTGCCAAAGTCTATAACGATCTGGAACGTCGAATTGAGAAGGTGCGACAACAGGTTATTGCCGGAAGCGAATCGGTACAACCCAGCGACGAGGCCTGTCCCGACCTGGTCGTGGGCAGCAACAAGGATAGCCATGAGCAAGGCAAGAGCTTCGAGGAGCGCGTCGCCCATCTTCTGCTTCTGCTTGGTTACCGGGTCGAACGGGAACAGTTGATCGACAGCAACCGCATCGATCTTGTTGCCCGTAAACGTGCCGATTTCGGGCGCGAAGAGCTTTATCTGGTTGAATGCGTGGATCATCAAAGCGTCATCCCGAAAGAGACGGTACAGATCTTCAAAACCTGGCTTGATGGCCAAATTGCCAGCGAAATGCAGTCGCGTGGCATGGTGGTTGCAGCGCACGACTTCAGCCCGGAAGCTCGCAGCTTTGCGCAAGAGCAGGGCATTCAGGCGCTCACCTACGATGAACTGGAACGCAGCCTGTTTGATACTTCATCTTACCTTGCCCTCATTCGTCAGCGCTACGAAGCAAGTGCCCTTGCCGGCAACTATGTTGACCAGTATCTGCGGCTGGAAAAGCAGCCTGACGAAAAACCGGTATTGATGTTACCTCACGCTCTCGAATGGGTTTCGGGAGCGGGAAGCCGGTTGTGGCTGGTGCTTGGAGAGGACGGTACCGGCAAAAGCACACTGGTCGATCGGCTTGTCTACGAACTTGCCCGCATCTGCGAGAACAATCCGGACAGTCCGATTCCGCTCAAAATCAACCTCGACCAGTTTCTCAATGCCCTCTCACTCGAAAGCCTGATTCGCGAGCATCTCGAAACCGAACTGCGCACCGTGCTCAATCCCGCGATAGTGCTGCACCTGCTCGATGCCGGTCGAGTAGTGCTCCTGCTCGACGGTTTCGATGAAATGGGGGTAGCACAGGCCGGACGTAGCGTTGAAGAGCAGTTCCGCCAACTGGCGCGTCCAACTGCCAATCCTGGTCGTAACCCGCGTGGCAATCGGGTGCTCATCACTTCAAGAAGCCACTTTTCCCGCGACGACAGCAGTGCCCGGCAAGCCGGGCAGGGTGGCGACAAGCTTTTTGAAGCGGACTCAGCTTTGGGCAAGGCCGCACGTGCTTTCGATGCGACGATTGATACCCTGAACGTTGTCACACAGGAGCAGATTGCAGAGCACTCACTGACGGCAGTGAAAGAAGGTGCTCAGCTTTGATATCGCTTTGAGTTTGCAGGATTTTATCGTAGAGCGTTTCAGGCGCAATGTCGGCACCATTTGGCCATGATATGGTACCTCCTTCAATTGATGCTTTCCGGAAAAAGGTTATCTCCTTCAAAGGCTCAAAAACAGGGCCTGTTGAGAGATATTCGGAAAAATCAACATCGCCACTGATGCCGTTATCAAAGATGATATGGTAAATATACCCCTCTTTGCAGGTGATGCGCACGATGTCATTCATGTTCCACATAGGGAAAAAATCAGTCTAAAGGTTCAATCTTCTTGATTTCCTGACCTTTCATTGCCAGCATCCAGTCTGTTTCAAGTTCGGTAACTCTGAGGTCAACCCACTCTCTTACTAGTTTTACTGCTGTTTTTGAACCGAGATCACCTCGCAAAATGTTCCCCTGAAAATCAAAAACCGCTTTCTTGCCCTGAAATTCAGCATGAAAATGAGGAGGATTGTGCTCCTGATGAAACATCCTTAAGATGATTCCGAAAAATCGGGAGATTTCAGGCATATTCTAACTATAAACTATAAAATTAGTTATGAATAATGAGCAAAGCATGCGCATTACATGAACTGGCTCCGCACGTGTAAAATAGCTTTTATCTGTGACATGAGAAGCGTTTGCAGATTTTCGGTCAGAAACACTATATTGTATTGCATTTGCAACGCCAACATGATTATAGCAGGACGTATGAAAAGCGCATCATTACCGTCACTCCGCGTCGAACCTGAACTTCGCCAGGCGGCCGAACAGGCTCTGCAGCAGGGGGAAACTCTCTCTTCATTCATCGAGGCTTCGCTTCGGGCAAACATCGAACGTCGACTCAGTCAGAAGGAGTTCATTGCCCGAGGGCTTGCGTCACGGGAGCGTGCCCGCAGAACCGGAGAGTATGAGGATGCTCAGGTAGTCGTGGACCAGCTTCAGAAGATGCTCCTCGAAGAAAAAAAGAAGAGGCAGTGAAATTCACCGTCCGCTTTACCCCCGACGCGAAAGATGACCTTGTCAGGCTTTATGCATTTCTTCTCGAACAAGATCTGAAGGCTGCGGAAGAGGCGCTTGATGCACTGTCAAAGGGGTTCGACTTTTTAAGGGAATTTCCTTTCAGTTGCCGCAAAGCCCTTCCTGAAAATCCGCTGCTTCGGGAACTGCTCGTTTCATTTGGAAACTCGGGTTATGTCGCCCTCTTCGAAATTGAGGATCAAGCTACTGTAACCATTCTTGCAATACGCCACCAGCGGGAGGATGACTATTATTGATCTCGGCAAGATCTGGGAATGATTTGAAAACGGTGCTTGCTGCGTGAGAAGTGACCGGGATTAATTTTATTTTATGGACAAGTGTAAGCAGATTATAACGTCCACTCAATGTGATGCCAAACGATACATCCACTATGCCGCTTGATTACAAGGGAGTTATGGTTTCGAGCACCTTTACTGACCTGAAGGAGCATCGTGCTGCGCTGATCAACATCATTGATCGTTCAGGGTTTAAGGCGGTGGTGATGGAGCATGATTCTGCTAAATCTGACTTGGATGTGATCGATTCTTCCCTTCAGATGGTTCGGGATAGCACGGCATATATTTTTCTGATCCACCAAAAATATGGGCTGACGCCGGTGTGCACGAAGCGGAATCCCGGCAAGCTTTCAATTACCGAGCTTGAGTTTAACCTAAACTGAGCGATACTCAAAGCCAGGTACCAGCGCCAGGTCCGAAATACAGCAAAAAAAACAAGAAGTAAAATTTATAGCCAAAAAGCCGAAATAAACCTGATTTATACAAAAA
>CAJAAV010000052.1 GCA_903937835.1 uncultured Chlorobiaceae bacterium
CGCAGCAGTCGATGGCTGAGCGGATTGGTATTTCTGTTTCAAGCCTGAGACGGCTGGAAAAAGGTGATCCAACGTTGAGCTGGGGCACCATTGCCCGCGCCATGTATGTGCTTGGCGAGATTGAGAAGCTCAATCAACTGCTTGACACGGCAAACGATGATATCGGGCTTGTTCTGATGGATGAGCAGTTGCCCCGGCGCATTCGCACCCAAAAACCTTCACCGGAGTCTGGTGCGCTATGAGCCGCGCGGTGCAGCGAGGCGCTACTGTTTGCCTTGGAGAAAGCGGTATGGTTGTTGGCCAACTTGCCTATTCTCGCAGTGGTGTACGTGAGAACTCTTCGTTTGTCTATAGCCAGCAGTGGCTTCAGTCGATGGAGCGCTTTTCAATATCACCTGACTTGCTGTTGACAGAAACGCACCAGTATCATAAGGCAGCTTCCGAAAATGACTCCGTTTTTCATTTCGCCATTGCCGATACTGCGCCGGATGGCTGGGGTTGCCGTGTCATTGCACGTGACCATGCAAAGCGTCGTGTCATGCATAAGGCACGGGGGGAGCAGCCTTTTGCTCCCTTAACGCAATGGGACTATCTGGTCGGTGTGGATGATTTCAGTCGGGTTGGCGCCTTGCGTATGCGCGATGAAACGGGGAACTATCTGCGAACCATCGAGAGTGGTGACCGCGCAACGCCACCCTTGCTGGAGCTGGGTTCTCTGCTCGACGCAAGCCATGCTGTTGAGCTGGGCAGGGAGACGGAAGCCGATCTTCGTTATCTTCGTGGCAGGGGAACCTCACTTGGGGGGCTTCGTCCGAAATGTTCTGTTATTGATGACAATGGGCAGTTGGCCATCGGGAAGTTTCCAAGCGTCAAGGATCAGCGCAGTGTGACCAAAGGTGAAGTATTGGCCTTGCGTCTTGCTGTCGTTGCCGGTATTGAGGCCGTCCAGGCTCGTATTGTTTATGCTGACAACTCTCCAGTGGCTGTCGTGCGTCGTTTTGACCGCACACTTCAGGGCGCTCGTATTCCTTATCTGTCGGCAGCATCGCTCCTTCAGGCCCGCAGGGATGATGAGCGTGCATACAGCGAGATAGCCGAGCGTATCATTGCCACCTGTGCAGATCCAAAGCACGATCTGGCAGAGCTGTGGCGTCGTATTGTTTTCAACCTGCTCATCACCAATGTGGATGATCATCTGCACAATCATGGCTTTCTGCATGTCGGTCACGGCCAGTGGCGGCTTGCACCAGCTTTTGATCTCAACCCGTTCCCCGACAAAGATCAGGAACTTAAAACCTGGCTGACGGAGGAGACTGGCCCGGTATCCTCTATCAACGAGGTGGTGCGTGTTGCCGGGCAGTTCTGGCTTGAAAGAGATCAAGCGATCGAAATCCTTCGGCAGGTCTGTAGAGCCGTGGAGAACTGGCGTGTTGTTGCTCTTACCCCGGCAGTCGGCATGGAGCCTCACGACCTCAACGATGTTGCGCCAGCTTTCGAGCACGCTCAGATGGAACTTGCGGCTACTCTTCTCAGGCATGGTTGACCATGAACAGGTACAAAACTCACCAAAAAATCGCTCTTGATGTGAAAGGCATACCGGAAGATTCTCCGTAAATTGACCAACAAAAAAAAGAAATGCATCAGCACTCTGGTAGAATGCTGATTATACTGGTATTATTGTATAATCATGTATAATCGAATATAAATCTCAATAAAACAGGATTATTGATGGATGCTATCAGAAATCCCTTTTCTCCCGGCGCAGGCTCTCCTCCTCCCGAACTGGCAGGACGCGATGCCATTCTGGAGCTTGCCAATGTGCTTTTAGGACGGGTGCGCCTTAAACGTTCCGAAAAGAGCATTATGATGACAGGGTTGCGCGGTGTGGGTAAAACGGTTCTGCTGAATGAGATGGAACGGATGGCTCTTCATGACGGATATCGCACTCTTTTTCTTGAAGCGCAGGAGAACAAGTCGCTGGTGTTGCTCCTTGTGCCGCAGTTGCGCAAGCTTCTTTTCGATCTTGACAGGGTTGCCGGCGGTGGCGAAAAGGTTCGCCGGGCTCTTGCCGTGCTGAAAAGCTTCATTGGCGGTGTGAAGGTATCGCTGGGGGATGTTGAGATTGGCCTGGATATTGATCCTGAAAAGGGGAGCGCTGACAGTGGAGACCTTGAGGTCGATCTTTCGAGCCTTTTTGTTGCTGTGGGTGAAGCAGCCGAGGAGCGCAAGAGTGCCGTGGCCATTCTGATTGACGAAATTCAGTATCTCTCTTCATCAGAACTGAATGCCATTATTATGGCCATGCACAAAATGCAGCAACGCCAACTGCCCGTTGTGCTGGTTGCCGCAGGCCTGCCAATTTTGCCGGGCTTGGCTGGTGAGGCAAAATCCTATGCAGAACGCCTCTTTAATTTCCCCGACATCGGAGCGCTCAATGAGCAGGATGCTGCCAAAGCGCTTCAGGAACCTGTTGTTGAGGCAGGAGTCTCATTTGACGGTGATGCCCTTCACGAAATTTTTCGCCTGACCAAAGGGTATCCCTATTTTCTTCAGGAGTGGGGGTATCAGGTGTGGAACCAGGCCGAAAGCTCACCCATTACCTTGTCGGTTGTCGAGAAAACAACCAGACTTGTCGTCAACCGTCTGGATGAAAATTTCTTTCGGGTGCGCTTTAACCGCCTTACCGATCGTGAAAAAAAATATCTGCGGGCAATGGCCGAGCTTGGCCCCGGCCCCTGTCGCAGCGCCGACATTTCCACAGCTCTCGGTGTCGAAATTACAGCGTTAAGCTCCGTGCGCTCAGGGCTCATCAAAAAAGGAATGATCTACAGCCCTTCGCATGGCGTGATGGCCTTCACGGTGCCTCTTTTCGATGAGTTCATGCGTCGGGCTATGCCGGAGACGGATGGGGAGTGATGGTAACGGTGTCAACTCCCTGTGTGTTCAAATATTGATTAATACATTGATTTATAATTTTTTATGAAATCCAATGCACAACACGTATTCCCTGAATTTTCGCCGGATGAGTTGCTGATTTTTATCGGGCACAGTGACGATGCTTCGGCTGAAGCGAGTGCCATTCTTGAACTGAAAGCGGAGATTGAGCATGAGTTTCGCCTTTTGCTGACATCCAATAATCATCGATCTTCGTTTCGTCGGTGGAAGTTCTGGGAGTGGCGCGAAGATGCAAAAGCAATAACTGGTGGGCAGGAAGCAGTGGTAAAACCAGCTCTTGAGCATGCACAGATAGGCATTTTTGTTTTTAAGGAGCAAGTGGGGAAGGTTACCTTGGAAGAGCTTGACAAAGCCAGAAAAAGCAGTCGAGAGAGAAAACTTCATATAACCATCACTGGCGAAGCGTTTTGTTTCGTATCTGGAAACCAATAAACAATTTAACAAGGATGACCAACCGGTGGCAGGTGTGACCTGGTATGCCGCCCGTGCCTATTGCCTCTGGTTATCATTGCTTGAGAGCGACAATGCTCTCTATCGGTTGCCGACTGAGGCAGAGTGGGAATATGCCGCAGCAGGAGAAGAGGGCAGACTATATCCGTGGTCAACAGGGAAAGGTGAGCCGGATAAAACCTTGGCTAATTACAATAACAACGAGGGCGTAACGACATCAGTAGGTCGTTATCCAGAAGGCGCTACACCGGAAGGATTGCATGATATGGCGGGCAATGTGTGGGAGTGGACGGAGGATTTGTACAGAGAAGGTAAAGATTGGCGTGCACAGCGAGGTGGAGCGTATTATAGCAGTGAAGCTGATGCTCTGCGCTGCTCCTCCCGGGTCTACGTCTATCCGGGGTACAGCAGCAACTTTGTGGGTTTTCGAGTGATTCGTTCCAGTCTTTTTTCTTTCTGAACATCTGGAACCCTGAAAAAGAAAGCTCACTCGACAAGGCAGAACCAACATGGAGAGGCTGGAAAATTTTTTTTGTGGGAAAGCAATGCAATTGAAGCACCGGATTTTCTTCAGAACAAACTGGAAAGAAATGATTGTCAATCCATATATGACTTTTGATTTCTTTTCACCGTTGAAAAACGAAGCCTGTTTTCAAAAGGTGGGTTTGTTTTTTACCGGTTGATTCTTCCATCTTCTTTCGTATTTGGCGGAATTATCTTTACCGTTTTCGAAAGTTTTATTCTTTTGATCATTGGGCGTTAATGGGGAAAATATGGGTATCAACGAGATCGAAGTCGAGATCCGGAAGCTGGCATTGACGGAGCGTGCTACGCTCGCAAAGTGGATAATCGAGAGTCTCGACGAGCTGTCTGGAGCTGAAATTGATGCTTTGTGGGCTGAGGAGGCTGAGCGTCGCCTGGCTGAGTTGGAGCAAGGGATTGTTACTGAAATATCGGGCAAAGAGGTGCTTCGCCGGGCACGGGCAGCTATTTCATGAAAGTGATCGGATTTCACCCCAATGCAGACGCCGAGGTTACTGAGGCGGCACAGTACTACGAGATACGTCAGATTGGGCTTGGTTCAGACTTGCTTGCAGAAGTTGAACGAGGACTCAATCAGAGTTTTATACCATGACAGCCATTGTTATTGATGTCGATGAAAAGGTTGCACAGACTTTTTCGGAAGTATCTGCCGATAGAAAATACAAGCTTCAGCTCTTGTTGACGTTGCGGTTACAGGAATTAATGTCAACTCCCGAACGATCTCTCATGGACATTATGGATGACATTGGCCACGATTCGGCGGTACAGGGTATGACTCCAGAACTTTTGGCATCATTACTCAATGAAAAATAAGATTTGTTCTGAATCCATTCCGTCGGATTGAAATTGTTCTTGCCTTCTGTTTTTTTGAATGAAGTTATCAATGAATAATCTCCCCATGAATACGGATATTGTTACCGTATTGGCTTGACCATGGCTCCGTCAACGAGGCAGAATACTTTCGGGTTTGTGCGTGTTATCGGTACACGGCATGGCGAGAAGCCGTTATACCCGTTAATTCCACTAACCGGGAATTTGCCATAAAGGGGTGTAAAACTTTTTTTGTTACATTTCTCCTGAACAAGCAGTATAACAGAGCAAAGAGGGCTCCACGGTCTCTGTGCAAAAAGGGAAAAAAGTGATAAAGCAAATTGCCATAAAAAACTTCACTGTCTTTTCAGAAGCTGAACTCAGGTTTGGGAGCAATACTTAATGTGATTGTTGGTGAAAACGGCACTGGTAAAACACATTTACTCAAACTCCTTTATGCCGTATTGGCTGCAAGTTATGAAGCAAGACGAAAGCCAACCAATGCGGCAACACCGACGAAATCACTGTTTCAGGTACAACTTGCCGTCTAATTGCTGAATGTTTTTCGGCCAGAATCCCTTGGGCGGCTTGCTCGAAGAAAACAGGGGCGTGAGCGATGTGATATCAGCATGATGTTCGAAAACCCATCCCTTGATACGGCGTTCAGCTTTGCTGCACAAAGCAAATCGGAGGTCAGTATTGAAAAGTTGCCTTTGGTATGGATGGATATTTCCCCGGAATACTCACCAACACGTGAACTGCTGACAATTTATCCCAATTTTATTGCGGTGTATGAGGGTCACTATCTTGAATTTGAAGAGACATGGCGCGACACCTGCCTGCTGCTTGGTGCTCTTCTTCAACGGGGCACGAAGGAAAAGCGGATAAAGGAGCTTCTTGAACCTCTTGAGATGGCCATGGGCGGAGCGATAGAGCTTGACAACAATGGCCGTTTTTACTTGAAAAATGGGAGCGGACGCGTTGAAATGCCATTGGTAGCTGAGGGATATCGTAAACTTGGGATGCTTTCCCGATTGATTGCAACAGGCGCTCTTCTCGATAAAGGCTCTCTTTTTTGGGATGAACCTGAAGCCAATCTGAATCCGCTTATCATCAAAAAAGTGGCAAAAAGCATCCTTGACCTTAGTGCATCCGGGGTTCAGGTTTTTATGTCCCGCCACCGGAGATTCAGCGTTATAAACCGAGTTCGCTGTGTGATCCAAGCCGAAGTAACTCAAGAACGTCGTCGCCTGTTTTGCGGTAGATCAAAATAAGATCAGGTTTGATATGGCAATCACGGTATCCTGCAAACTTCCCAACAAGCGCATGATCGACGGCGTTGGGCGGTAAAATCTCATCGACCTCAAGGAGATCAAGAATCCCGTTTAATAGAGTATCAAGGGATTTTCTGAGTATTCCTGATTTTTCTCTTCGATAGTCACGCTTGAATTTTCGGGATAAGTTCAATCCTCCTCATTAAGCACCCTGAATAATTCTTCTCTGGAACCGACGGCAATGAGATCTCCTCGTTGCGACTCCATAATAGCTTCTATCGTCTCGGCATTCGGGATAAGCGGCTCAAATGGCAATGCTTTTTCAGCGGCAACCCGCATCAGCATAAGCCGCACAGCGTCGGACAGCGTGAGCCCTATAGCAGCCAGCACAGCGGTAGCTTCAGCTTTGGTTTTTTCGTCGATTCGCGCCCTCACAACAGTGTTTGCAATCATCTCTTTTCCTTGTTTTAACTATCACAACTATCACACTTCGTTAGTGTGGCTACAATGTGGCAGAATAGCGGCGATATTTCAAGGATATTTTGTGTGGTGCCGATTTTCCGCCCCGCCAGAACCTGCCGTACATTTCGTATACTGCGGTATTATCAACCGGCTGATCCTCAAACGCCATCACGCCGCCAGTGCATGGGCAAAGTAAGAGCGTGTTAACCGCATCGGATGCGGGGAAGGTTAATCGGCTTCAGCCTCCAGCAATGGGGGCTTTTTTGTGGCATGTTCCGAAATGGAACCAACCTTTGCCCCGGCACCGCACCGGGGCTTTTGCGTTCTCACCTCTCCAGAATCTTCTTCACCAGCTCTTCGGATAAGGCGTGGATCATCGACCGCGCCATGAAGTTTCTGGCAGATGACAACCGGACGCTCAAGCAGCAGCTCGCCATCAAGGAGGCGACAATCACAGAACAGCAGGAGGGGCTGCAAGCGGTGCAACTGAAGCTCACCCATTACAACGATGTGATTCAGTCGGACGACCCGATCACGGCAATGGTGATTGCTAAGGAGCCGGGCATGAGCGCCGTGACGCTGAACAAGATTTTGGCGGAGTTGACTGGAAGCCTAAAGCATCAAGAAAACCGAACTGGAAGCATATCTTGATCAGCCGGAGATTCGCGAATCCATAAAGCGTTCTGAAGAAGATTTTGCTGCGGGAAGATATCGTGAAATCACATCGATCAAGGAACTATGGGAAGGTATACGCTGAGGTTATCCAGGGAGTGCGATATTCATCTGGAACACTGGCAAAAAGTTAACTGACAAAGCGACACTCCGTAAAATTGATACCATCTTTTCTGAGCTTATAGAACACCCAAAGAGAGGCACAGGTAAATCAGAAACATTAAGAGGCGATCATTCAGGGTATTGGTACAGGAGGCTGAACAAAATAGATCGGATTATATATCGCATCGACGACTCCATAGTGCTGGTCTACGTCATTTCCATGAAAGGTCATTACGGCGACAAGTAACCTCACCCTCTGGCCCGCAGCACCTGGTCGAGAAACTCAGAAAAGAACCGAATTTTTCAGGACGGCAACCATTACGCGACTGTCTGCAAATGCCTCTTTATTGATTGAGTGAGTATCCAGAACGATAGATCAAAATTTTATACCATGACAGCCATTGTTATTGATGTCGATGAGAAGGTTGCACAGACTTTTGCTGAAGTATCTGCCGATAGAAAATACAAGCTTCAGCTCTTGTTGACGTTGCGTTTACAGGAATTAATGTCAACTCCTGAACGATCTCTCATGGACATTATGGATGACATTGGCCACTATTCGGCGATACAGGGTATGACACCAGAACTTTTGGCATCATTACTCAATGAAAAATAAGATTTGTGCTGAATCCATTCTATCGGATTGAAATTGTTTCTCCTTCTGTTTTTTTGAATGAAGTTATCAATGGATAATCTCCCCATGGATACGGATGCTGTTACCGTATTGGCTTGACTTCCCCAGAGAAATTGCAGTTGGCAGAAGAATTATTGGGATGATCTGGCTGACCTACCAGCAGGAGATCCTCTCTTCTGTTTCTATTCGCGACCGATTATACTATATTCACTTACGCATTTTTTCACCTCGTCATCCACAACACCATTGCAATGTTTTTTTCTTGCCTGCATGTTTCGGAATCAATGAAGTGCATGAGCCGCATAAGCAGAATGCTTTTGCTTGTTCTTTTTATTTTGGCAGGCGCTGGCGGTGTCGTTGGGGCAACAGGTGAGAGCGCAAAGCCGTCAAATGTAACGTCTGCCGTTGCCACAACAACAGCAAATCCCGCAAAAGGGGATGGTCGGCTGGTGTTGAAGGATAAGGGAGTGCCTGGCAAAGGGGACAGTGATGCGATTAATCAAATCTTTGGTGTAAGCTTGGATACTGGAAATATTATCACGCTGATTATTGCCTTACTTACCGCGATAGGGGCTTTTTTTAAATTGATTTACCCGATTCTGAGCGCAAAATCTGCAAGAAAGAAGCTGCTTGAAGGCTTTGCAGAACGTCACAAGGCGACTCTCAGAGAGCAGATAAAAAAGCAATCACTCTCAACGACTGCCTTTGACAGTGTTTCCGTGACCCTGACCGATACCTTTGTTCCGTTGCGTCTCTCCGACACCTTGCGAAATGAAACACGTTTCATGCCGGGCAGTAGCTATAACAACCAGAGAAACGATGGCATCCGCTCTCCGGAAGAGGTTCTGCGAATTGCCTTCAAAAAAAAGTACAGAAAGCTGCTTGTTGTTGGTGAACCCGGTTCAGGAAAGACAACACTGCTCTACTATTATGCTCTGTTATGCCTCGACACAAAGCCTCTTGAACGGCGTGGCTTTCGCGTACCAAAGTTGCTCTTTTATCTGCCACTACGAGAGCTGACGAAGACTGGAGAAAAGTTCGCATTGCTTCCAGCAAATCTCTGGGCCTTTTCTGAAAGGCATTCTCATGCTATCGGGGAGGATGTTTTTTTCGATTGGCTTCATTCAACCACAACTCTTGTCTTGCTTGATGGACTTGACGAAATCAGTGACATTGCGGAGCGAATAAAGGTGTGTGGCTGGATTGACAACGCCGTGATCAGCTTTCCAAAGGCATATTTTATTGTTACCTCAAGACCCAGTGGGTACAGAAAGGTTGACAAGATTAAGCTGGAGCCTAAACCAGTGCGGGTTGATATAATGGATTTTACATCTGATCAGCAGAAAATCTTTTTGCATCGCTGGTTTGAAGCAGCATTTCTGGAGTCTGAAGCTCCTTTTGCCGATCAAACAGCGGAATGGCAAAAGAGTCAGAAAGAAAAAGCGGAAACTAAAGCAAAGACAATTATTGCCTTTTTAAGAGCTGAGGAGAATAAAAGTTTGCAGTCGCTGGCAGGTATTCCCCTCTTGTTGCAGATGATGGCCATGCTCTGGAAAAACAGGGACTATCTGCCACCCAGTCGTGTGGAGTTGTACGGAAAGGCATTGATCTACATTCTTGATGATCGTGAGAGGCAAATAGGTAACATACCGTTGCTTTCTGCGGAACAGGCGCTTGATGTACTGAGGCCGGTTTCGCTTTGGATGCAGGAAGAGCTGAAAATGGATGAGGTGGGTAAAGAGGCCATGCAGAAGCAGATGCAGGTTGAATTGATCAAGCTTCCTGATCCCCCAAAGTCAGCGATATTTTGCAACAACCTTGTCAATCGCGCCGGGTTACTGGTGGAGTATGGCGAAAAGGAGTACCTTTTCCGCCATAAATCATTCCGCGAGTATATGGCGGCCACTCAGCTTCTGAAAAATATTGAGCATCTCCAGGTGGATTCTCTCGACAAGACGATGAATGGAGCGAGTGAGTATCTCGGCGAGCTGGCTGCTCATTTTGGTGAAGCCTGGTGGAAAGAGCCGATCTGCTTTTTTGCTGCAAAGGCGAACGCTGTTACCTTCAATGCGTTTCTGGAGCAACTGTTTGACTCGCCGGTCAGTCTGGATTTTTTGCAGGGGCAGCAGGATTTGCTTGAACGTGTAATGCAGGAAGGACCTAAAGCAGAGTTTGGGGTGCTGCATTCCAAACTGCTTGACCCTGCGACAACCGCAAACCGGCAGCGTTATCTGTTGAAATGTTTGCAAATAAGCAGGCATCAGGCATCAGGAGATGTTGTTAGGCAGTTCATTGAGCAGAATCTTGCCCAGGATGACGATATTCGTCGCCGTGCCGCTGACTTTACGGTGACGGGTGTGATCGATAGGCAAGGCGCACCTTACGTTTTGATCGAAGGCGGTTCGTTTGTCTACTCAGTCAAGAAAAAGCAGCAGACGGTGCCAAACCTCCATGTTGCCCGATATACCGTGACCAACCAGCTTTACCGCCGCTTTATTGCTTACCTTGACGGGAATGAGGCTCACTTTGCCACTATTCTGCCACTTGAACGCTATAAAGAGCATTTGAGCACTATGGCGCAGGGTGTCGGGGGATTTCGACGTTATCTGAAAGGCAGGGATAATCTGGCAACGCTCTTTCGTTCCCGCTTTGATGACGACAGAAAAGTTAACGGGGATGAACAGCCGGTGGTAGGAGTAAGCTGGTATGCGGCGCGTGCCTACTGCCTCTGGCTCTCGCTGCTTGAAAGCAATGGGGGAAACGCTGGCCTCTATCGCTTGCCAACGGAGGTGGAGTGGGAATATGCGGCGGGGGGCAAAACCGGCAGAACTTATCCGTGGGGTAAAGAGGAGCCATCATCAACCCGAGCCAATTACGGGAAAAACGAAGGGGTTACAACACCGGTTGGTCGTTATCCTGAAGGAGTAACACCGGAAGGGTTGTACGACATGGCCGGTAATGTGTGGGAGTGGATGGAGAACAGCTATGGTTTTGGTTTGCTTCCGATGATCGTTTCGGTGATTCTTACAATTCTTGTGAGTTTAGCCGACAAACGTCTCTATGGTTTTTACGCCGTGCGTGCGCTGCGAGAGGCGTATTATAACAGTAATGCTGATGCTCTGCGCTGCTCCTCCCGGTACTACGCCTATCCGAGGATCGACGGCAGCTATGTGGGTTTTCGAGTGATTCGTTCCAGTCATTCTTCTCTTCCTGAAAATCTGATCCTCTGATATCTGGAACTCTGAAAAAAGGAACTCACTCGATAAGGCAGAACCAACATGAGGAGGCCAGAAAATTTTTTTTGACCCGATGCGCTCTCGAATAATCTCCCGACAGGGGAGAACAAAGAAGAAAATATGTTATGACCCGGAACTACGACAAGCTGAAGACCCTGTTGATTGAGCTTTTTCAGCTCGACCAGCCTGACCTCGATTTTGGTCTCTATCGCATCATGCACGCCAAAAGTGCGGAGGTGACGCAGTTTCTCGACAAGGAGTTGCTGCCGCAGGTGACGGCGGCGTTTGGTCAGTTCAGGAGTGCTGACAAGGCCGAGATGGAGCGGGAACTGAACAAAGTTATTGCGGGCGTGGAGGCGGCGGGCATGGAGCCTGAGCAATCGCCAAAGGTGCAGGCGTTGCGCGAGCAGCTCAAAAACGACGGCGTTGATGTGGGACGGCTTGAGAGCGAGGTGTACGACCACCTGTTCAGCTTTTTCCGTCGCTATTACTCCGAGGGCGACTTCCTTGCCAAACGGGTCTACAAGCCGGGTGTGTACGCCATTCCTTACGAAGGCGAAGAGGTGATGCTCCACTGGGCCAACAAGGATCAGTACTACATCAAAACCAGCGAGTACCTGCGCGACTACGCCTTCCGTCTGCGCCCTGACCTGGAGGAGATGCCCATGCGCGTACACTTCCGGCTGGCGGATGTGGCCGAGGGCGAGCATGGCAACGTAAAAGCCTCCGAAGGCAAGGAGAGGCGCTTCAAACTTGCCGACGAGAACCCCGTCACCCTTGAGGATGGCGAACTCATGCTCCGCTTCACCTACCAGCCCGATACGGCAAAGCAGAAAGAGCTGAATGCAGCGGCAGAAGAGACCATTGCCGCAATGGGCGATGCTTCACTGAAAGCGTGGATCACCGAGCTTGGCAAGCCGAACGTCAGGAGTGACGGCAGCTCTTCCGGCACGCGCCTGCGCCTCCATCTCGATCGTTACACCGCGCGCAACACCTTCGACTACTTCATCCACAAAGATCTTGGCGGATTCTTGCGCCGCGAGCTCGACTTTTTTATCAAGAACGAGGTGATGCACCTCGACGACATCGAAAATGAGAGCGCTCCCCGTGTTGAGCAGTACCTCTCGAAGATCAGGGTGATCCGCAAAATCGCAGGCAAAATCATCGATTTTCTGGCTCAACTGGAGAATTTCCAGAAGAGGCTCTGGCTGAAGAAAAAGTTTGTGGTCGAGACGCACTACTGTATCACGCTCGACCGCATACCGGCGGAGTTTTATGGGGAGATTGCGGCGAATGAAGCTCAGCATGATGAGTGGGTGAAGCTTTTTTCCATTAACGAGATTCAGGGCGACTTGATTGCTCCGAGTTACTGTAAACCGCTGAATCCAGTTTTTTTGAAGGCACATCCAACGCTTGTGTTAGATACTAAGCACTTTGATGCCGATTTTACTGCGCGGTTGCTCGAAACTCTTGGTGATTTAGATGAACAGACCGATGGAGTACTGTTTCATAGTGAGAATTTTCAGGCACTATCACTGATGCAAGCTCGCTTTCGGGAGAAAGTGAAATGCATCTACATCGATCCGCCATACAATACCGGTGAAGATGATTTTCCCTATAAGGATAGCTATCAGCATTCCAGTTGGATGTGCATGATGTTAGACAGGGCTAAAATGGCCGGAATTCTTCTTGCTTCTGATGGTCTTTTTTCTGTGCAGATTGGGGATGAAGAGATGGCCAATGTTCGATTACTATTTGATGAGGCTTTTGCGGAACGTAAGAGCTCAGCAGTAGTTCGTCGCGGCATCAAGAATGTTCAAGCACAATTCAAGGATATTGATCGGTTATCGTTGGGATACGATGTTGTACATTCCTTTGCAAAGCGTACGGGGGTACGATTGGCCCATTTGCGGCAGGCATTTGAGGAAGAGAAGCCGGGTAAGTGGGACACTTTTTGGAGGGGCACAGATCGTCCAACGATGCGGTATGAGTTGTTTGGAAATACTCCTGGAACTGGGCAATGGCGATGGGAAGAAGGACGGGCTAAACGTGCAATAAAAGCCTATGAGAAATTTTTAGAATATGAAATGGCAACGAAAAGCCTTGATGATTGGTATGTGGAGAATTTTCAATGTGGTGTTGATCTCGACTTCGTTCGCTTGAGTAATGACGGTGTGGTACAGTACTATGTGCCCCCTCAAAACTTTCGATTGGTTAGTGACAATTGGCTTGACATTCCCGCCTCTGGAAGCCATACTGTATTTGCGCATGAGAAGTCTCTTGCTCTTTTGCGGAGGGTGATTTCATGGTCTACACAACCAAAAGATTATGTCTTGGATTATTTTGCAGGTTCTGGTTCGACAGGGCATGCTGCGTTTTCAATGCCACCCGGTGGTGAAGGAAAACGGAAATTTATTCTTGTGGAGATGGGTGATCATTTCGATACAGTGCTTCTTCCTCGCTTGAAGAAAGTCAGCTTTGCGCCGGAATGGAAGGACGGGAAGCCTAAACGATTGGCTTCGCGTGAGGATGCAGAGTGCTGCCCGCATTTCATCAAAGTCGTCCGTCTCGAATCCTACGAAGATGCTCTCAACAACCTTGAGCCGCGCCGTACCAGCCATCAGCAACTCACCCTTGACTCTCCAGAAGCTCAGGGGGCGGAGAGCCTCAAGGAGCAGTATATCCTCCGCTACATGCTTGACGTGGAGACACGCGGCAGTCAGTCGCTGCTCAATGTGCAGGCCTTCACTGACCCAACGGCCTACAAGCTTAAAGTGAAGCGCCCCGGTTCGGATGAGAGCAGCGAGGTGAATATTGATCTCCTTGAGAGCTTCAACTGGCTTGTCGGTCTCACTGTTCGCAAGATTGCCGCCCCGCAAAGCTTCAGCGCCTTGTTCGAACGTGACAGCGAAAAGCGTCTGCGCCTGCATGGCCCCCTCAAGCCGGAGGCCGATGCTCCGTACTGGTTCCGCACCGTCACAGGCACCGTGCCCGATGGTCGCAAAACGCTCATTATATGGCGCAAACTCACTGGTGAACCGGAGCAGGATAACCTTGTGCTCGACGAGTGGTTCACCCTGCAGGGCTATGCAGCCAGGGAGAGCGAGTTTGCCCTCATCTACGTCAACGGCGGCAACAATCTCGAAAACCTCAAGCAGCCCGGCGACCTCTGGAAAGTGCGTCTCATCGAAGAGGATTTTCACCGTCTCATGTTTGAAGCAAAGGAGGGCGTGTAACGATGGCAACTCCCTTGACACCAGCGCTGTCGTTTGAACGACTGGTCACCGCTATCGGGCAAGTCCATGCGGAACTGGCGGCACAAGCTTCCCGGGCGGTCAACACAAGCCTTACCCTTCGCAACTGGTTCATTGGTTGCTATATCACCGAGTACGAATTGCGGGGGGCAGATCGCGCCCAATATGGAGACAAAATCTTTGAGCTGTTATCGAAACGTCTGATGCAGGCGGGTGTCAGCCGGTCAGAAATGCGGGAACTGAGGCGCTATCGTCAATTTTACTTGACTTACCCTTCAATTCGGGAGACGCTGTCTCCCGAATTGAAAAACAAACTTTTGCCTGCTGATACCTTCAACTTTCGGGAGTCAGCGTCTCCCGTTTTGAGTAGCACTCCTGCTGAACTTCTGGGCAAGCTGTCGTTCAGCCATATTGTTGAACTGTTACAATGTGAAGATGAGACCAAACGATTATTCTATGAGGTGGAGTCTATTCAGGGCAACTGGTCAGTCCGCGAGCTGTGCAAGAAATCTGGCATTGAACCGCCAGCCAACAAGGGAGGCAACTGATGGCGCGAGCTGGAGCTGCAAAGGGCGCTACTCCAAAAAAGCGCTTGGCCAGTAAGCCGCAGGTGCCTTTTGCCCGGAAGCTTGTGGTCAATCAGTGGCTGCTTTCGCTCTTTGGCGTGAAGCGGTTTGAGGAGTTGGCCGACCAGTTGCGCAACGAAACGCAGGAGGGGCTTGATGAGCATAATGTTCACCATTTTCACCACGCACTGACCGCTCAGCATCTTGATGTGAGGCTGCTTACGGCTGAATTATTGCTGGAGTACGACCAGAATATTGTTCGCCACACGCAGCGGTTGAACGAGCGACGTATCACGCGTGGCGAGGAGCCGATTGTCTGGAAGTATTTTCAGTATCTCACCCTGCTCTTCACTGAACTCTATCTTGACCGTTATTTTCATGATCCAGAAGCGCTGCTCATGGCGCTGAATGCGCAGGTGCTCCTCTACAACAGCGACAAGCCGGAAGCTGACCGGATTACCCCGTTTGACGCAACTCTTGAGGCATGGCCGCAGCTCAACAAACTGGCCTACTGGAGCGCTACCGGCAGTGGCAAGACGCTCTTGATGCACGTTAATATTCTGCAATACCACCATTATCTCAAAGCACTGGGTGGTCACCGTCTGGAGCTGAACCGTATTCTTCTGCTGACGCCGAATGAGGGGTTATCGCAGCAGCATTTGCGGGAGTTTGAGACGGCGGGCATGGATGCGGAGCTTTTCAGCAAGGATGGGCGCGGCCTCTTTTCAAGCCATGCGGTTGAAATTCTTGAGGTGACCAGGCTTCGTGAGGAGACGGGGGAGAAGACGATTGCCGTTGATTCGTTTGAGGGCAACAATCTTGTGCTGGTGGATGAGGGGCATCGTGGCACCAGCAGCGGGGAGGAGGGGGCGTGGATGAGGGCTCGCAATGCGCTCTGCGAAAAGGGGTTCTCTTTTGAGTACTCGGCAACCTTTGGGCAGGCGGTGAAAGGGAAGCCTGATCTCATTGCGCTCTATGCCAGAAGTACGCTGTTTGACTACTCGTACCGTTACTTTTATGGCGACGGGTTTGGCAAGGATTATCAGATCCTCAATCTTGATGAGGAGACGCAGCGGAGCCATCTTGAACTCTACATGGTGGCTTGCCTGCTCTCTTTTTTTCAGCAGCAGCGGCTTTTTCGTGAGCATGAGGCGGCCTTTCGCCCCTTCAACATCGAAAAGCCGTTGTGGATATTTGTTGGCGGCAGTGTAACGGCATCGCTGCCCACGCGGGATGCTACCGATATTGTGGAGATTCTCTGCTTTCTTGCCCGATATGTGGCCGATCGTGCGGGCTCCATGCAGCGGATTGAGCGTGTGCTGCATCAGGGTATTGAGACGGCAACGGGGAAAAACCTCTTTGCTGGCCGCTTTGTCTATCTCAATACCTGCGGGCTCACCCCTGCGCAGGTGTTCGATGAGACACTTTCGACACTTTTCAATGCGCCGGGCGGAGGCCATCTCTCTCTGGAAAACCTGAAGGGGGCGACCGGTGAGCTGGCATTGCGGCTGGGCGCTGAACATGAGCCCTTTGGTGTCATCAATGTCGGCGAAGATGCCAAACTGCTAAAGCTTTGTGAGGAGCACGGTATTGCCACCGGCGAGCGTGCATTCAGTGGCTCTCTCTTTCATGAGATTAACAAGCCGCATTCGCCGGTGAATCTGCTCATTGGCTCAAAGAAATTTTCTGAAGGGTGGAGCAGTTGGCGGGTTTCGACGATGGGGCTGATGAATGTCGGCAAGGGGGAGGGGTCGCAGATTATCCAGCTCTTCGGGCGCGGGGTGCGTCTTAAGGGGTACGGGCGGAGCCTGAAGCGCAGCAACAAGGCGCCGTTGCCGGCGGGGGTGGAACGGCCAAAGCATATCGCGCTTTTGGAGACGCTCGGTATCTTTGGTATTCATGCGGACTATATGGCGCAGTTCCGCGATTTTCTTGAGGAGGGGCTGCCCACCAATGATGATCGCATCGAGTTTTTGCTGCCGGTGATCAAAAACCTCGGGATGCAGAGGCTCAGGATGGTTCGTCTCAAGAGGAGCATTAACGGGATGAACACCGATGTTGTCGATGCCTTCCGGACGCTTGGGCCGGTTCCGACCGTTGCCAAACCGGACGATTCAAGCAAAGAGTATCTGCAAAAAAATCAGGTGGTGCTCAACTGGTACCCCAAGATTCAGGCAATGCGCTCAAGAGGTTTGCAGGGAGGGGATGCAGAGAGTGCGCCGAATGAGGCTCATCTTGCGCCGAAGCATGTTGCCTTTCTTGACCTCGACCGGCTCACCTTTGAGCTGGAGCGTTTCAAGGCGGAGCGCGGCTGGTATAACCTGAACCTCACCCGTGCTGCCATCGAGGCGCTGCTGGCCGATCAGAGCTGGTACAAGCTGCTGATTCCTGCCGGAGAGCTGGCCTTCAGGAGCTTTGAGAATGTGCGGCTCTGGGAGGAGATTGCCCTCTCCCTGCTGAAAAAGTACACCGAGCGCTACTACGCCTACCGCAAGCGCGAGTGGGAGCTGCCGCATCTGGAGTATCGCGACCTTGAGGGTGACGATCCAAACTTCCTCACTTTGAAGGAGTCGCCGGATGAGGGGTATTACCGGATTATGATCAACAAGTCGGAGGAGGAGATTGTCGCCAAACTTGAGGAGCTTAAACAATCCATCGAGAAGGGAGATCTCAAGCACTGGGAGTTCCGGGGCATGAAGGCGATCTGGTTCGATCATCATCTCTACCAGCCGCTGCTTGCGCTCGATCAGAAGATTGTTGATATCAGCCCGGCCCCGCTCAACAAGGGCGAGCGGCAGTTCGTTGAAGATCTCAAACGTTTTCATGATGGCAACCCCGACTTTTTCAACTCAAGGAAGCTCTACCTGCTCCGCAACCTGAGCCGTGGCCGTGGTGTCGGCTTTTTTGAGGCAGGCAATTTTCACCCCGACTTCATTCTCTGGCTCATCGAGGATGGCAAACAGCGCATCATTTTTGTCGACCCCAAAGGCATCCGCAACCTTGCAGCCAACGACCCTAAAATACAGTTTCACGAAACCATCAAAGAGATTGAGCACCGCCTCAACGACCCGCAAGTGAGCCTCGAATCCTTCATCGTCTCGAACAGCTCATCGGCAGCAATGAGCCTCCAGTGGAGCATGGCAAAACCGGAGATGCAGCGGCGCAATATTTTGTTTCAGGAGGAGGACGGAGATCGTTATGTGGGGTGGATGCTGAAGTAATAAATACTCAAGATATTGTTATCTTTCCATGCAGACGCCGGGAGCGCCGAGTTCCAGCTCAGCAGTAAAATGAGTATCTGGTGCTTTGCCCTCCCCTCAGACGGGCAAGAAACGTAACAAACAGTGACTTTTTGTTGAAACATTTTTAAAGGATTTTACCATGTCTTTACTTTATACCCCGACCACTCTGGGCTCACTCGTGTTACAGAACCGTATGGTCATGGCGCCGATGACGCGCAGCCGTGCCATCGACAATATTCCCAATGCGCTCATGGCCGACTATTACGCACAACGCGGAACGGCCGGGCTCATCATTACCGAGGGGGCGTCTCCCTCGCCGAATGGCTTGGGCTACGCGCGCATACCGGGCATCTTCTCCCAGGCCCAGGTTGAGGGATGGAAAGCCACTACCGAAGCGGTGCACAAGAAGGGTGCAAAGATATTTTTGCAGATCATGCACAGCGGGCGAATTTCTTATCCCCTGAATATGCCTGCCGGAGCTCGCGTCATTGCGCCGTCAGCCGTCGCGGCTACCGGTGAAATGTACACAGACGCCGGGGGGATGAAACCTTTTCCTGTTCCTGAGGCGATGACCCTTGAGGATATCAAATCCACTGTTGCCGAATATGCTCAGGGAGCTAAAAATGCCATTGCTGCAGGGTTTGACGGCATTGAGCTGCACGGCGCAAACGGCTATCTGCTTGAACAGTTCATTCGTCCGAATTCGAACCTCCGCACGGACAGTTATGGCGGTTCAATTGAAAACCGCGCGCGTTTTGTGCTTGAAGTGGTCAACGCGGTCATTGCGGCGATTGGCAGAGAGAAGGTCGGCATCCGGCTTTCTCCATTCGGCGTCTTCAATGACGTGCCGCTGTATGACGATATGGCGGATGATTACACCTGGCTGGTCCAGCAGCTCAATCTTGCAGCTCCGGCGTATATTCACATCGTGGATCACTCTTCAATGGGGGCGCCGATAGTGCACGACAGCATAAAGGCGACGTTCCGCAGTACTTTCAAGGGTACCTTGATTCTTTCGGGAGGTTACGATGCCAAGCGCGCTGAAAGTGATCTGGCTGCGGGGAAAGGTGATCTTATTGCTTTTGGTATGGGTTTTCTTGCCAATCCCGACCTTGTTCAACGATTGAAAACCGGAGCGGCCCTGAATGTTCCCGACATGGAAACGTTGTATACCCCGGGGTCGAAGGGATATACGGACTATCCGGTGTTGCAAGAATAACTTGTTCCGTTGACTTTTGAACGAAGTGCTGAAGAGAGCTTGTTCAATTCTCCACCCCTCGGGGAGAGAATTGAACAGGCTTTATATCAAGCTTTGATAATGCTCTCTGACGGGCATATTGCGACGCATGCCGGAGCATCATTATGGCCGACACAGTCAACACAGACCGCTTCATTGATGATATAGGTGTCGTCTCCAACTGAAATAGCATTGACCGGACATTCAGGCTCGCAGGCTCCGCACATGATACAGGTATCAATAACTTTATGTGCCATAATTGTTTGTTTTGTTTATGGTTATGATGAAAAAAAGGCATTTTGTGCCTTGGATATGCGCTGAATATAGTAATTTGTTCTTCCAAACCTGCTTTTGTCGTCTCTGGATAACCATAAAAAAGCCTTGACACCAATGAAGAAGCCAAAGCCATGCACATACCGGATGGATATTTAAGCCCTGCGACTTGCGGGGTATTTGGTGCAGTGATGATCCCGATATGGATGGCTGCTTCGAAAAGGGTTAAAAAAACATTGAAGGTGAGGCAGGCTCCCTTTCTGGCGATTGGCGCAGCGTTCAGCTTTGTCATCATGATGTTCAATGTGCCCATTCCCGGTGGATCGACGGGTCATGCGGTTGGGGGTGTTCTTGTTGCTCTTCTTTTAGGGCCCTGGGCGGCTTGTATTGCCCTTACTGTTGCCCTGGTCATTCAGGCGCTCTTGTTTGGGGATGGCGGTATAACGGCCATTGGTGCGAATTGTTTTAACATAGCAGTTGTGCTTCCTTTTACAGGGTATTATGTTTACCGATTGATCAGTTCGAACAGCCCGGCGGGTTCCAGGAGACGTGTTATTGCTGCTGGCGCTGGTGCGTACGTGGGCATTTGTCTGGCAGCGCTCTGTACTGGCATCGAATTTGGACTTCAACCGTTACTGTATCATACGGCAAATGGTCAGCCGTTGTACTCTCCTTATGGCCTTAATGTTGCTGTCCCCGCAATGGTTTTGGGGCATCTTCTTGTCATTGGATGGGTTGAGGTTCTGGTGACCGCATTGGCAGTAAAATATTTACAGAAACAGGATGCTGTTTTTTTTGATGGGGGCAGATCATGACGCTTGCCAAAAAACTCTGGGCAGGAATTGGTGCTTTAATACTCCTGTCGCCTCTGGGGCTGATTTTGCCGGATCGTTTCAGGGCTGGAACGGCCTGGGGTGAGTGGGGGGTTGATGAGCTTCAAAAAATGAGAGGCTCTGTTCCACAGGGTATTCTGAAACTTTCCGACTTGTGGAAAGCTCCGCTGCCTGACTATGCTTTTCAGGGATGGGAGGGAAAGGATCTCTTTCATTCGAGTTTTGCTTATGTCGTCTCTGCGGTTGCTGGCATTGCGATCATCGCGGGAGTAGCATTATTGATAGGTAAAGTGCTGGTGAAAGAGCATGAATAAGCTGTTACACAAAAGGCGTGATTTTATAGAGCGTTCACTGTTGAGCGCTCTTGCGTTTTTAAAAGATGCAACCCTTTCTGAAGAGTGTGCCAATCGGAAAGGTTTTTTGCAGTCGCAGGATCCCCGTTTCAAAACGATATCGTTCCTGGCTTTTCTTGTAACGGCGGTCTCCCTGAAAAGCGCGGTATCGATCGGCACTCTCTACGGCTTATGTTTACTCCTTGCCGTTTTTTCCAGAATTCCGCTCAAGCACTTTTTGACCAGAACATTGCTCTTCATCCCGTTGTTCTCTCTCTGTATTGTGCTTCCAGCCTTGTTCAGCATCGTGACGCCAGGTGAGCCGGTTTGGACGTTCCATGTTTTGGGGATCAATGGTATCATTACTCGTCCGGGTGTGGATGGAGCTATCTTGTTTGTGGTCAGGATTGCCACCTCGGTATCGCTGGTAGTTTTATTGTCTTTGACAACCCGGCACTCGGAGTTACTGAAGGTTTTAAGGATATTTGGTGTGCCACAGCTCTTTGTTTTGACCTTATCGATGTGTTACCGCTATCTCTATCTTTTTGCCACGATGGTCGAAAATATTTTTACCGCAGTGAAAAGTCGTGTCGGGGTGGTGTCGCATCACCGGCATGGTCAGAAGGTTGTGGCCTGGAATATTGCCAATACATGGAACAGGACGACACATATAAGTGAAGAGGTCTATTTGGCGATGCTTTCGAGGGGATATACCGGTGAGCCTCGACATTTGTCTGCATTTCATGCGACGCCGAAAGAGTGGTTCTGGCTGTTGTGCGCCGTGATCATCTGCGCAGGCCTGTTGTATAAAGGAGATACCCTGTGAGTGACCTGATTTATGAAGTTAAGGATGTACATTTTTCCTGGCCGGGTAAATTTCCTGCCCTGTGCGGCGTCGATATGACCATTCGGTCGGGTGAAAAGATTGCGGTTATTGGCGCTAACGGAACGGGAAAGTCGACCTTATTGCATCTCCTGGATGGGCTGATTTTCCCTCATCATGGTCACGTGACAGCCTTCGGGGAGAGGTTACTTGAACACTCGCTGTTTGATGAACAGGCGGCACACCGCTTCAGACGAAGGGTTGGTCTTGTTTTTCAGAATGCCGATATCCAGTTGTTTTGCCCCTCAGTGAGAGAGGATATTGCCTTTGGGCCGTTGCAGTTCGGTGTTACTGAGGAAGAGGTTAACCGGCGTATCAGGGAGGTCGCCCAGGTTTTGGATATTCACCATTTATTGGACAGGGTTCCCCATCAATTAAGTATTGGAGAGAAAAAGCGGGTTGCCATCGCCTCTGTTCTTGCCATTGATCCTGATGTCTATTTATTCGATGAACCGACAGCGGGTCTCGATCCTTTAACCGTCCGGCACATTATTGATTTTATGGTCAATGCCAACCGGCAGGGAAAGACCATTATTACCGCGACGCATGACTTGCATATTATCGGGGAGATAGCCGATACGGTGTATGTGTTTGGCCGGAACAAGAGGATAGTCAGGGGCGGCTCTGCTGAATCAGTCTTGAATGACCGGGCACTCCTGGAGTCCAACAACCTGATACATATTCATCGACATCACCATGATGGCAAGGAGCATGTTCATCAGCATCTGCCATTGGAGCAGCATGACTGAAGAACTGGTTGCAAAGCCTGTGAACATCCCGGTGGTACGGCGGCTTCAAAGATTGAAAAGCGATCCCAACAGCCATGAAATAGCGCTGATAACTACAGAACCGGCGACGGCCCACCAGAAACCGTCAATGGTGAATCCACTGACAAGCACTGCGGCAAACTGCAGCAGAAGGGCGTTGATGACGAGGAGGAAAAGCCCCAGGGTGAGAATGATAAAGGGGATGGAGAAAAAGAGCATGACCGGGCGTACAATAGTATTGATAAGCCCAAGCACAAGCGCCACGGCAATTGCGGCGCCGAAGCTTTTGATATGAATGCCATCAAGGATATGTGCGGTCGCATAAACCGCCAGGGCGTTAATCAGCCATTGAATCAGGATGTGCGTCATCGTCTTTTCTCTGTTAGCTTTGCATTGAATCTCACCCTATGAAAGGTAAGAAAGTTGCGTGAATGCACAAGTTAACACGCTCATCAGATATTCAGTTCCTCAAGGGCGTCACGCAGTGTTGAACATCCGGCAATGGTTATCGGCAGCTTTTTCAGCGATGGCTTCAGCTCCCGGGTATTGGCTTCGGGCAGTACGATGCGTTTGAAGCCGAGGTGCGCGGCCTCGCGGATACGCCGTTCGCTGTCGCTGATGGCCCTGAGTTCACCGGCAAGGCCAATTTCTCCGCAGCAGACGGTTGCCGGATCGACGGGCCGGTTCATCAGTCCTGAGGCGATGGCAGCCGCTATGGCAAGGTCAGCCGCAGGCTCTGCCAGTTTGAGCCCACCGGCTATTTTTACAAAAACATCCTGTCCCCAGGTCTCGATTTTCAGCCTGTTTTCGAGCACCGCGAGAATAATCGACATGCGTTTCAGGTCGAAGCCGGTGCTGATTCGCTGCGGCATGGAGTAGTTTGTTTTGGAGACCAGCGCCTGCACCTCCACCAGCAGTGCCCTTGTTCCCTCAATGGCGGCAAGAATCGAGTTGCCCGGCACATCGGTTCTTCGTCCGGAGATAAAGAATTCCGAGGGGTTGCTCACCTCTTCAAGACCGGTTTCATCCATCCGGAAGACGCCGATTTCGTTGGTGGAGCCAAAACGGTTTTTGACTGAGCGGATAATCCGGTAGCGCTGGTAGCCCTCTCCCTCAAACTGCAAAACGGTATCGACCATGTGCTCCAGCGCCTTCGGGCCTGCCAGCGCCCCCTCCTTGGTGATATGGCCGATAATCATCAAAATAAAGTTCTGCAGCTTGGCCGCCCGGATAAGCGAGGCGGCGCACTCCCGTATCTGGGTGATGGTGCCTGCGGAGCTTTGGTACTCCTCAGAGTGGACGGTCTGGATAGAATCAATGATGACCAGTGCCGGTTTTTCCCGTTCCATGAGTGCCAGAATGCGTTCAAGGTTGACTTCCGGTACGAGCCAGAGGTTTTCTGCCTTGATGGAGAGTCGCTGGGCCCGTTCGCGGATCTGGTTTGGTGACTCTTCACCTGAGATGTAGAGCACTTTAGCCGGAGCGAGGCGGGGAGCAAGTTGCAGCATGAGGGTTGATTTGCCGATACCGGGCTCGCCGCCAACAAGAACGGCCGATGCCTGCATGAGCCCGCCTCCAAGGACCCGATCGAGCTCGCCCATGCCGGTCATGATTCGCTTGAACTCTGAGGGCACAGCGTCATGCAGGTTCTGCACAACGGCAACGGCTCCAGCCGAACCCGGGCGCTGTTTTTTGGGCTCGGGGTCGATGTGGGTCTCCACAAGGGTTCCCCAGCTCTGACATTCAAAACACTTTCCCTGATGTTTCAGGGAGACCGCTCCGCAGTTTGAGCAGATATATTTTGTGACACTTTTTGCCATTATGCCTTACAGACCGTTCGTGCGCTGGAACGACTGGAGCGTATTTTTCAGGAGCATGGCAATGGTCATGGGGCCGACGCCGCCGGGAACCGGAGTCATGGCTGAGGCAACCGCTGAAACGCCTTCGTAATCCACGTCGCCGACCAGACGGTAGCCGCTCTTTGTTGATGCGTCCTCAATGCGGTTGATGCCGACGTCAATGACCACTGCGCCCGGTTTTACCATATCAGCAGTGATAAAGCCCGCTTTTCCGATAGCGGCAATGAGGATATCAGCTTGCTTGGTGTAGAATGGAATGTTTTTGGTGGCGGAGTGGCAGATGGTGACGGTGCAGTTGGTTGCTTCGAGCTTCTGGAGCATAAGGTTGGCCATTGGCTTGCCGACAATGTTGCTTCTTCCGACCACAACGCAGTGCTTGCCTTTGGTCTCAATGTTGTAGCGGCCAAGCAGTTCAAGGATGCCATACGGGGTGCAACTGACAAAACATTTGTCGAGATGCCCCATCACAAGGCGTCCCAGATTTTCGGGATGAAACCCGTCAACATCTTTCGATGGATCGATGGTGATGGTGACGGCAAATTCGTCGATCTGTTTTGGCAGTGGCTGCTGCACCAGAATGCCGTGTACCGCCGGGTCATTGTTCAGCTCCTGGATGGTCTTGAGCAGATGCTCCTGCGAGGTGTCGGCAGGCATTTCGATAACGGTGGAAATCATGCCGATCTCTTTGCATGTTTTGGCTTTATTGCGTACATAAACCTGCGATGCGGGATCTTGGCCAACAATGATAACCGTCAGTCCTGGTACTTTGCCGGTTTGGGCCCGGTAGTTGTCAACACTCGCCTTGAGTTCGTTTTTCAGGTCAAGCGAGACCTTTTTTCCGTCGATGATAAGCATGGTGGTGTGGCTTTGTCGTGTGTAATGGTTCCGGGTTGGGTATGGATGATATACTTGCAATATAGCTATGAAAAATGTGTTCATATCGGAAAAATGCTGCGGGCGCTCATATTTTACCTATAGTTTTCAGCGGTAAAAACAGGGTGTGAAGGAGGCCGATGCAGGGAATAAAGCCGTAGCGCAGATAAAACGCTTCCGCTTTTTCATCTTTTGCCTCGACGAGCAGCGCGTAGACTGCCATTGATGAATTTGATGACCTGAGAAGGGCATCAGCGAGAAGGGCGCTACCGATCCGTTTTCCCTGATAGTGCCGGTCTACGGCGAGACGTCCTATTCTTGAAGCTGGAACTGCATCATAGCGGGGCAATTTTCGGGCGATCTCTCCGGGTAGTCCCGGTAACGGAATTTGGGCAGCCGAAAGTGTGTAGTAGCCAGCTATTTTTTGCTTGTCATTATCAATTGCAACAAAGCATTTGGTGATATTCCTCTTGATATCCTGACCGACTTGAGATGAAAAATAGCGATCCAGGGCTTCAGATCCTGAGTAAAAGCCATCTCGTACATGGCTTTTGATTAGTGGAACAACTGAAAACAGGGACTGCTTCATAAAGCAAAGGTTATTGACCCTTCCCGAACAATTCTGCATGACTTTCGAAAGCCCGTCGCAAAGTGGCATTAGGCTCCGGCGGATTCAACAAAGCTTCGGCAAAAGCATGCTGACCTTCGATTGACAACTGGATAACAGAATTTTCCTCAATCGCTTTTTTTGCAGCATCAAGAGCTGCATAGACAACAAAATCTGTCACCGTTCGGCCTTGAATTTCAGCGGCTCGTTTTATTTGTGCGTGAACATTCCGGGTTATCCGTGCCTCCAGGCGGGCCTTTTCCTCTGTCACCCTTTTTGAAGAAGCACTTGTCGCAAAATTGAGTTTTTTGTTTGTCCCTGCTGGCTCTTTAACACTTTTTCGCTTGAGACTTGTGCTCATGAGTAACTCGTTTATATTGTACGGCATTTTACCGAAATATAAAGATATTCTTGATAAGACCAACGGAACTGGATTTCGCACTGCCTTGCAGAAAATATTGGCTTGAGAAAAGTCTCTATCATTATTTTCAGCTATCGAAATAAGGGGGGGAAGATGGATAGTGCTGAAGTAAAGAAAATGAGTACTTTAGAGCGTAAAAAAAAAGTTTTTCATGAATGTTGTGATTAAAGGACAGTTCTGATGTCGCTGGTTTCTGTTGGTAATGTTCTTGTTGAGAAAGATCTCTTGAACTCCTTTTTTTCCTGCAATCTTCAAGAGTGCCGTGGAGCGTGCTGTGTTGAGGGGGAGCTTGGGGCCCCGTTATTGCCGGCAGAGGCATTGCTGCTCCAGGAGTTGCCGGAAGAGCTGCTCAGGATGCTTCCTGAAAAAGGGTTGCGTTATCTCCGGCGTCATGGCCCTGTTGAGGTCTATCAAGGGGTTCAGTACACGAGAACCGTTGAGAACAAGGAGTGTGTTTTCACGGTTGTTCGTGACGGCATCACCTTCTGCGCCATTGAAATTGCCCGTCGCGAAGGTATTCTGGGGTTCGACAAGCCGATATCCTGCCGATTGTTTCCGATAAGGGTAAGAAAAAAGTTTGGTTTGGATTATCTTGTCTATGAACAGCACTTAATGTGCCGTGCTGCCAGAAAGGCAGGCGGGGAGTGCAAGGTACAACTTATTGATTATCTCTCTTCTGCGCTTGAGTCATTGTATGGTCGTGACTGGGTACTGGATATGAAAGCGTATGTCGATGCATCTCCGGCTCTATAATGGTTGATATCAGGCTTCAACAGAAGCAAACATTACAGTTCTCTGCCCAGCAGATACTCAGCAGTCAGCTTCTTCAGCTCCCGATGCAGAATCTTGAGCAGCGGATTTATGAAGAGGTGCAGGAAAATCCTCTTCTGGAACTTGTCGAAGAGCCAGGGGAGGGTGAAGGGGATGGTGAAGGCCAGAGTGACCGGTCAGCCGGTGACGATATGTTCGACTCGATTGACC
>CAJAAV010000053.1 GCA_903937835.1 uncultured Chlorobiaceae bacterium
CTACACGACGCTCTTCCGATCTTTTGCACCATTGAAACGCTCTCTCGAGGATTTTCTTGTTCAGAATTTCATGCCAGGCGTTGGCACTGTGCTCAATCACTATCTGTCGGGTTTCATTGGGAAGACAACCAGTGTTCCTCTGATGGGGGGAGTTTTTCTGTTTATTATCGCGCTCTCTCTCATCTCAACAATCGATCACACCCTGAATGAAATTTGGGAGGTACACTCTCCCCGTAAGGCACTACAAGGCTTTACTCTCTACTGGACGGTACTGACACTTGGACCAGTGTTGATTGGAAGCAGTCTTGCTGCAAGCTCTTATGTATGGTACACGATGTTTACAGAAGGCCCTCTGCTTGAACTAAAAACGCTTCTTCTGTCGTATTTTCCCTTCATCAACTCTATTCTTGCCTTTTTTCTGCTCTACATGCTTGTTCCAAACCGCAGGGTCAGATTTGTTCATGCTTTTTCCGGTGCTCTGCTCGCAGCGTTTCTTCTTGAGCTGTCAAAGAAATGGTTCACCTTTTATGTTTCCCATGTTGCAACGTTTGAGCATATTTATGGGGCATTGTCGGTTATTCCGATGCTTTTTTTCTGGATTTATCTTGGATGGGTTGTTCTGTTGACCGGCGCTGAGTTTGTTTTTTGTCTCGGAGCACTGAAACCTGCAAACAGTGTTGTAGAACCCTTCAATCCTTTGCGGGGTGTTCCCGTGATTCTTTCGGTTCTCGGTTTTATCTGGAATGGCCAGAAAAACGGTTCTTCCATGAATATGAGGAAAATACTGAAGTCCGATCTTTCAGTAAATCCTTCGGGGTTAAGAAAAATTGTTGATATCTTGTTGCAGAACGATCTGATTCATGTTACGGCAAATGGTGATCTTGCTGTCAGCCGCGATCTGTATGCCATGACACTGTTCGATCTTTACGCAATTATTCCGCCGGTATTGGCCAGTGATGAAAACGGTTCGCTGATTTCAGCCAGTAATAGCGTACATTTAAGTACGATCAGCACGGGAGTTACCGAGTGCCTGAAAAGCAGTATGGATATGCCCCTTGCGACCTTGTTAGAGGATAGTAATCAACAGTAGTTATGAGTTATCAGGTTATAGCCCGGAAATACAGACCGGCAAAATTTTCCGATATTACCGCGCAAGAGCATGTCACTCGTACGATTCAGAATTCGCTTCGCATGGGGCGAGTCGGTCACGGCTACATTTTTTCGGGGTTGCGCGGAGTAGGCAAGACCACAGCGGCAAGAATTTTTGCCAAAGCGCTGAACTGCCAGAAACTGATGGACGATCCTGAATACCTGCAACAGGTTACCGAACCTTGTGGCGAGTGTGAAAGTTGCCGGGACTTCGATTCGGGTACCAGTCTCAACATTTCGGAGTTCGATGCTGCATCCAATAACAGTGTTGACGATATCCGCGCGCTTCGGGAGAATGTCCGGTATGGACCGCAGAAAGGGAAGTACAGGGTCTATATCATCGATGAGGTGCACATGCTCTCCATTGCAGCTTTCAACGCGTTTCTGAAAACTCTTGAAGAGCCGCCGCCTCACGCCATTTTTATTTTTGCGACCACGGAACTTCACAAGATTCCGGCCACGATTGCATCCCGTTGTCAGCGTTTCAACTTCAAGCGGATTCCTCTGGAAGATATTCAGAAACAGCTTCAGTATGTTTGTGATGCCGAGCATATAACCGTTGAGGGTGATGCCCTGCAGCTTATCGGGCGAAAGGCTCAGGGCTCAATGCGTGACGCGCAGAGTATTCTTGACCAGGTTATAGCATTTTCAGCCGAGAATGATCACGAGGGAGCCATCAGTTACCAGGGTGTTGCCGATCTGCTGAACTACATTGATGACGATACCATGTTCGATGTTACCGATGCCGCTGCAGCGCAAAATCCTGCTAAAATGCTTGACGTTGCGCAATTTGTGATCAAAAACGGTTATGACGAGCAGGATTTTCTTGAGAAGCTTGTCGAACATCTGCGAAATTTTCTGGTGGTGCAGAATCTCTCCTCCACCCGTCTTGTTGAGCGTCCAGATGCTGTTCGTGAGCGCTATCAGCGGGATGCCGGAAATTTTTCCCCATTTGCTGTCATGCAAATGGTCGATTTTATTCTGCAAACTCAGAAAGAGCTGAAGTTTCAGTTTGAGTATCAGTTTCGGTTTGAGCTTGCGCTGCTGAAGTTGATTGACATTGTCCACTCAGTTTCCGCTGAAGCGGGAGGAGTGACTCCCCCTCAAAAAAAAAAGCACCTGAGCAGCCACTGAAGGGAAAAACTCCACACCTGTCCTCGATTTCTGTTTCTGCTCCTTCCTCCGGACGCAAACCTGCAACATCGGAAGATATTGATCTTGGTCCTTGGCAAAAAAAACTGTCGAGTTTTGCGTCGAGTCCCTCGCCGAAGCAGCTTCGGGTGCATGCAGCGCCTGAAACCCTCCTTGACCTTGGCGCGGCGGGTATTGAAAAAGTTGCAAATCTTGCCTCACTGAAGGTTGAATGGCACCAGTTTCTTGATCATTTGGCAAGAAAAACCCGTAACTTCATGGCAACACATCTTCAATCCTGCGAACTTGTGTCATGCAGCCCTGCCGGAGTTTTGGAGATTGCTTGTTGCAGAAAGTTTTCTTATGAGGAGCTTTTGCAGGATAGAGCAACCCTTCAGCAGGAAATTTCCGAGTTTTACGCGCTGCCCCTCCAGCTTCGTATTCTCTATGATGCTGAAAAAGATGCCTGTACCAAGGAGAAGACCGTGTTTACCCTTTTTCAGGAACTTTCACAGAATAATGAGGTCGTCAGGTTTCTCATCACGGAGTTTGGAGGAGAACTTGTCTACTGACCGGTTCAGGCCAAAGTTTTATAAATTATTAAAAATTCTCCATATTCAGGGTTTTAACTTTATTTCGACTTTTTAATGCCAAAGGACAAAAGCGCTCTATGAGTAATGCCGATAGCAAGCAGATTTTGCACAACAGGTTCCGCTCCCACTATTGCGGGTTATTGAGCCCGAAGCTTGAGCACAGTCCCGTCAGGCTTGCTGGCTGGGTTCACAGAAAACGGGATCATGGCGGGCTGATTTTTATTGATCTGAGGGACCATACCGGAATCAGTCAGCTTGTTATCCAGCCCGAGCAGCAGGCACTCTTCGCAAAAGCCGAGCAACTGCATCTGGAATCGGTTATCTGTATCGAAGGTATGGTTGTCCGCCGCAGTTCTGGTGCGGTCAATCCCCGATTAGCATCAGGGGAAATTGAGGTTGTTGTCAGTCAGATTACTGTCGAGAGTAACGCGAATCCTTTGCCGTTTCCGGTGGCCGATGATGTGCCGACTTCAGAGGAGCTCCGTCTGAAATATCGCTTTATTGATCTGCGTCGTGAAAAAATCCACGAAAACATCATTTTCCGCAGCCGCCTGACAGCCGCAATCCGTCACTACCTCGAAGAGAAAGAGTTTATCGAAATACAGACTCCTATTCTTACCTCCAGTTCGCCTGAGGGGGCAAGGGACTTTCTCGTTCCAAGCCGCCTGCATCCGGGCAAATTCTATGCACTTCCTCAAGCTCCACAGCAGTTTAAACAGCTTCTGATGGTATCGGGTTTTCCCCGCTACTTCCAGATTGCCCCTTGTTTCCGCGATGAAGATGCCCGTGCTGACCGCAGCCCCGGTGAGTTTTACCAGCTTGATATGGAGATGGCTTTTATTGAGCAGGATGACCTCTTTACCATCCTTGAGGGGATGATTGAGCATCTTACCCGTACCATGTCGAAGAAGCGCATTGTGCAGTTTCCTTTTCCGAGGATCAGCTATAAAGAGGTGATGAACCGCTTTGGCACTGACAAGCCGGATTTGAGAATCCCGCTTGAGATCCAGGACGTTACTCCGCTCTTTGTTGATTCAGGGTTCAAGGTCTTTGCTAATAATACCGTCGCAGGCTCCTGTGTCAAGGCGCTTGTTCTGAAGGGACGTGGCAATGAATCCCGGCTCTTCTATGACAAGGCAGAAAAACGGGCGAAAGAGCTTGGTTCGGGAGGTCTTGCCTATATACAGTTCAAGGAAGAGGGCCCGAAAGGTCCGGTTGTCAAATTTCTCTCTGAAGAGAATCTCGCAATCCTCAAGAGCCATCTTGCTCTTGAAACCGGCGATGTGGTCTTTTTCGGGGCAGGGAAGTGGGAAACCACCTGCAAGATCATGGGTGGAATGAGGAGCTGGTTTGGCGACTTCTTTACCCTCGACAAGGATGAGCTTTCGTTCTGCTGGATTGTGGATTTTCCAATGTTTGAGTACAACGAGGAGGCCAAAAAGATCGACTTCTCCCACAATCCCTTCTCCATGCCCCAGGGAGAGATGGAGGCGCTCGAAACCATGCCTCCGCTCGATATTCTCGCCTATCAGTATGATATTGTCTGCAATGGCATTGAACTCTCCAGCGGCGCCATCCGCAACCACAAGCCGGATATCATGTACAAGGCTTTCGGTATTGCCGGATACTCACGCGAAGAGGTTGACCAGCGCTTTGGCCACATGATCGAAGCCTTCAAGCTTGGCGCACCACCGCACGGAGGCATTGCTCCAGGACTTGACCGGCTTGTGATGATTCTTTGTGACGAGATCAACATCCGCGAGGTTATTGCTTTCCCCATGAATCAGCAGGCGCAGGATTTGATGATGTCTTCCCCCTCTGAAGTAACTCCTGTACAGCTTCGGGAGCTGCACCTGAAAATAGAGTTGCCGAAAAAGGCAGAAGCAAAAAAATGAGGCAATTGCAAAAAAGGCTGGCAGTGTCAGCCTTTTTACTGCAGAGCCGGAGACTTTTTCAGCACAGCAACCGTAAAACGGCTGACACAGGTAAGTTTGCCAGCTTCATTTTTAAGCTTGATGTCCCAAACCTGTGAGCTTTTTCCCAAATGGAGGGGAGTTGCCGTTGCGTAGACGAAACCGCTTATTGTCGGACGAATATGGTTGGCATTGATCTCCTGTCCGACAATGTAGAATAATTCCCGATCGACACAGTAGGAGGCAGCAATACTTCCCACGGTTTCAGCCAGAGCAAGCGATGCGCCGCCATGCAGAATACCGATACGCTGGATGGTGCGATGGTCAACAGGCATTCTTGCCGTCATGTAATCGAGACCGATCTCGGTCATTTCAATGCCGAGGTGACGAGCCATTTGGCCGTCTATAATCTGTGTGGTGTTAATCTCTTCAACACTGACGGAACTAAAAAAAATAGATGATGGAGTCATTGTCAGCAAAGAGTCAAAGGAGTTTAGAAAGGCTTTATCCACTGAAGTGGAGCGGGTGACGAGATTCGAACTCGCGACATTTTGCTTGGGAAGCAAACACTCTACCAACTGAGTTACACCCGCTTTTCAATGGTGGTGAGAGAGGGAGTTGAACCCTCGACCTCAGGGTTATGAATCCTGTGCTCTAACCAACTGAGCTACCTCACCATTTTATCGGCTGAAAATATACTACAGGCTTCATGAATAAACAAGTCATGAAGCGTTTTATTTGTTCTTTTTTGATGTGTTACGTTTGCGGAACAGATCTCTGCCTGAATATCGCGTCGGCAACCGGAATATCTTCAGGAGTCGTGATCTTTATATTGTGGTATCCGGTCTCAAAAATCCTGATGAGCTGTTCCGGAAAAAAACGCTCAACCAGCGCGGCATCATCAGTGGCATACCAGCCTTCAAGCTCAGCCTGTTCATGTGCCTGAATCAGCATTTCACTTCGAAAACCCTGAGGAGTCTGAACCTGAAGAAGCCTGCTGCGGTCAAGTGTTTCTCCGAAAAAACCCGGGGTATCGCCGATATATTTAATGGTATCCTTTGGTCTGTTTGCTGGCACACAGGCGCCGTAGAGCATTGAGAGACGCGAAATTTCGTCAATCTCTGCTGGTGTTATGAGCGGGCGGGCCCCATCATGAACAAGAATGGTGTCTGGCACAATACCCGTCAAGTGTCTTTCCTGCGCAATCGCCTTGATGCAGTTGTTGACGGAATCCTGCCGCTCCTTTCCTCCTTCAATAATAGCCTTCAGCTTGCTGAAGCCCGAAGCGGTAGCCATCTCGTCAAGTAAGGCCCTGTTCTCTTCCTTCGTAGCGATATAGAAGGTCGTTATAGAGGTGGCCTGTTGAAATGCTTTTAACGTATGGTAGATAACCGGAAAACCTCCGATTTCAAGCATCTGCTTGCTTTGTCCCTCATCGAGCCGCATTCGTTTTCCGATACCGCTTGCAGCAATAATCGCTGTGGAATTCATAGTGAAGAGGTCAATCGTTCAGGGTTTAATGAATGAACATGGCATCTCCATACGCCAGAAACAGGTAATCCTCTTTAAGCGCCGCTTTATAAGCCTCCATCAGAAGCCTGTGCTCAGCAAACGCGCTGACGGCCATAAGAAGAGTGGTTTCAGGCTGCTGAAAATTGGTGAGGAGAGCATCAACCACCTTGAACTGATAGGGGGGGTAGATAAACTTGTCTGTCCAGCCTCTTCCAAATTTGATTTTTCCATCAACCGTGGCGTTGGCTTCCATCACACGAAGGGTTGTTGTTCCGACAGCAAAGACACGTCCTGTTTTGTTGACCTTGGTTTCATTGATCTCCATGGCCGTCTGGTAGGGAATATTGAAATATTCAGAATCCATTTTATGCTTTGAGACATCCTCGACTTCAATGGCACTGAAGGTACTCAGGCTCGGATGAAGGGTTATCGGCAGAATTTTTACTCCAATCTTCTGGATTTTCTGCAGAATCGGCATAGTGAAATGCAACCCAGCCATTGGTGCAACGACAGCGCCGGTCTCTTTGGCGTAGACGGTTTGGTAGTTTTCTTTGTCAGACTCCCTTGGTGGGCGAGCAAAGTAAGGCGGAAGAGGAATGCTGCCGATTCTTTCAACAAGGCTGAAGACATCAATATCCGGATTCAAAAACCTGATCGTTCTGCCGCGCGAAGTTGTGTTATCAACGACTTCAGCAACAACATCCTCCTCAAAGTAAATCTTGTTGCCTACCCTTACTTTCCGGGCAGGATCAACCAATACATCCCATAATCCGGCCTCTTTATTGAGTACCCTGAGCAGAAATACTTCGATTTTGGCGTCGGTTTTTTCTTTCTGTCCGAATATCTTGGCAGGAAAAACCCTGCTGTTATTTAAGACAAGCAGGTCGCCTTTTTTAAAATAAGAGACGATATCATCAAAGACTTTGTGTTCAAAATCTTTTCTCCGCCGGTTCAGCACCATCATCTTGCACTTATCCCTGGGTGAGGCCAACTCATCAGCTATTTTTGTTTTAGGTAAAGTATACCGAAAGTTAGACAGGCGCATAAGAAGTTTAATAGGTCAACATGAGGTGTGCAAAGTAGTAAACAAGGCAAAAAACAGGGAGACAAACGTCATGCTTGCCTCCCTGGGTGTTCAGACTGAAGTGGAATGACAGGGCTCATTTTTTTTCAGGGTGAGATGCTGTCCAGCAATGCATGCGAGGGCTTCATCTTTTTCTGCTTCGATCAAGGTGACAACAATGTCGTTCTTGTCGATAGTAATTGCATAACGGTTGTTCCTGAAGCAGACGCTCAACGATAGTTTTTTCCATTGAGCAGGAAGGTTTGGATGCACATTGAGCTTTTCATTGTAAAATGAAATACCTGCAAAATAACGGATAACGGTGTCGAGCGTTCCCGCCATGACACCGCAGTGAATGCCTTCCTGTGTGGTTCCTCCCTGCGTATCCTGAATATCGCTTTTAAGTGCTTCGGAAAACCACTTCCATGCCATGTCATGGCCGTCATGCAAATAGCTGGAGATGATACTGTGAACCACCTTGCTCAAGGTTGAACCATGACTTGTTCTTGGTTCGTAATAGGCGTAATTGTTTCTGACCAGGGTAACAGCATCAGGCACCTGATATCCGATCTTTATCAGCAACTCCGCTACTTCTCCAGGGGAGAGTGTATAAAAAGTCATCAGAACATCCGGCTGTTTGGCGACCTTGTACATATCGGGAGAATCATCCTCAGCCTTCAGTATCCTGTCCATGCGGTGTATATTTCCATATCTGGAGCGGTAGTGTTTCCAGTCCAGTTCTTTCAGGCTCTTGTATCCTTCGAATTGCTCCAAAATACCCTCGTTATCGATCAGGATATTCATATGGTTGCCGATATCCTCCCATTGCTTGAACTCATCAAGATTGAGATTGAGCTTTGACATCAGTCGTTTGAGAACAACAGGATCAATCTTTTCAACGATGTTAGCAGCTTTATCAAACAGCCAGATCGCCATGATATTCGTGTAGGAATTATCTTTCACACCCTCCATTTCACTTCCGGGGAGTGTTTCATGAAACTCGTCCGGCCCCATGACACCCTCAATGTGATACTTTTTGGTAACGGGAGAATAGGCCGCGATCGAAGCCCAGAACCTTGCAATTTCAAACATCAGCTCAGCACCGTATTCGTTAAGGAACCTGGTGTCGTCTGTGTCATAAATATAGCGCCACACATTATAAAAGACTGCGATAGAAACATGCCGCTGCAGACGGCTGAGGTCAGGGCCCCAAGTATCGCTTTTTGGATTAAAATGAACGACCTGGGTATCTTCACGGCCATCATCGGCCGTCTGCCAGGGGAACATGGCGCCCTTGTAGCCGTTTTCACGTGCATACTCTCTTGCCGCATCAAGCCTGCGATAGCGGTACATAAGAAGCGCCTTTGAAATGTCGGGAAAGTGGCGGTTGAAAAAGGGCAAAATAAATATTTCATCCCAGAAGATATGACCACGGTAAGCCTCGCCATTTAAACCACGAGCTGGCATTCCTGCATCGATGGATGGATTGTGCAACGAAGCTGTGCACATCATGTGATATGTGTGCAACCGAAGCAGCTTCTGGCTGTATCGATCGCCTTCGATAATCATATCAGCCTTTTGCCATATTTTTTCCCATGCTTTGGAATGTGCTTTGAACAGCGAATCGAAAGAGTCCTCGCTTTCAAGTGATAGTTTAGCTGCCTTTACCGGATTACTGCACTTTGGATCAAGTGATGTGTGAATCGATGCAAGTTTTTCAATGGTACAGCTTTTGTTCGGACTCAGTTGAATTGTAAACACTTCTCCGATGTAGCGATTTTCGCTTAAGATTGAACGTTCAATAACTGCCGGCTTTCCATGAGACAAAATCCTGGTCTTTGTTCCTGTTACAATGTCGTAATGCGACACATTGGTTCGAACATGCAGGAGAATGATCTGATCTTCGCTGAAGCCCTCCACATGTTCCAGATGATCGCTTGTAAGCTCGGTGTATCGAGCAACATTCTTGTTTTGTATCCGACCGTCAATTCCAGACCGGAACTCGACTTCTCCACTGTAATTGACTGGCTTCAGGGTAAACTTCAATGCGCAGCGATGTGGATCGTCCATGCTGACAAACCTGCTGCTGCTGATGCTCGTTATTCGCCCCAGATTGTCCTGAATGACGATCTCCCGCTCCATAAGGCCGTTGCGCAGGCTCAGGTTCTGACGGTAGCTGAGTATTTTCTGCTCAAACAGATCAATAAACTTGCCCCCGCTGATCCTGAACTCTACAGGAAGCCAGTTCGGAGTATTGACAAAGTCATTGTTGAAAACGGTCTGGCCGTGAACCTCCGAGGGTACTCTGTTGAAAACCCCGGCAATATAGGTGCCTGGGTAGTGGTGTTGAGAACGGGAAGCCCCCTCATAAGCGCCTCTTACGCCAAGGTATCCGTTGCCGGAGGAGGTCAGTGTTTCGCGGACTTTTTCCTCTTTCGCAGAAAAATCAGTATAGGTCAAATTCCATCCCTCATAATCGATGCCTTTACTGAACCACAGCTCAATATCTTTAATCGTAATCTCACCGAGGTCACCGACAACAATATCAGCACCCTGTTCCCTCAATTTTGAGCCTTCGATGTCGCGCGCAATACCGAGCACCATACCGAAATTACCCCGGAAACCTGCCTGAACACCGGAAATAGCATCTTCAACAACAACGCATTCGTAAGGTTCCAGTCCGAGATTTTTGGCCGCCATGATGAAAATATCAGGATTCGGTTTTCCTTTAAGGCCAAGTTCAATGGAAACCTCTCCATCAACACGAGTTTCAAAAAGATGCTCCAGCTTGGCCAACCTCAGAATAAGCTGGCAGTTGCAACTTGAAGAAGCAATACCAATTTTGATACCCTTCGATATGAGCACATTGATGAGATCGATCGATGAGGTATAAACCTCAGGGCCCTCCTTGATCAGGATTTCGGTAAAGAGGCTGTTTTTACGGTTTCCCAGGCCGCACACAGTCTCTTTTTCAGGAATATCGTCCAGTTCGCCAAAGGGTAATTCAATATCTCTCGACAAAAGAAAGCTTTTGACGCCTTCCATGCGCGGTTTCCCGTCTACATACTTGTGGTAGTCATGAGCAGGGTCAAACGGAACGTAAGGTTCGTTGTTGTTTTCTGCATAATTTTTGAGGAAGGAATTAAACATTGACTCCCACGCCAGGCGATGTACTTTTGCAGTGCCGGTGATGACGCCGTCGAGATCGAATATAGCCCCTTTAAAGATGTTGCTCATACTGTGTATTTACAAGATTATCATAATGCTAAAATGTTATTACAGAGAGAGTAGACCAAGAATGGTCAAAAGAACGTCAGGGTAAGGAACCGTATAGCTGTTCGGGCAGATTTCCTTAACTTCCTGTTTAAGTTTCTCGTCTCTCGTTACAAAAACGGCCCAGACATCCTTACATATCTCCATTGCCTTTTTCAGCATGGGGATGTCCGATGGGGTATCGCCGCATACAAGAGTAGAGCCTTCCGAGCCATCTATGCCCAGTTTGTTGTATATAAAGGATAGTCCGTTGCCTTTGTCAAAATCCTTGATCGGGGAGTCTTTTGATGCTCCATCAATCGTTAAAATGATCTCAATGTCAAGACCGGTATCTTCAATTCTGAAATTTCTGCCGCTCGGGTCTATTTCATGGACAACGCTCTTTACCTTTTCAAGGAAAGCGACAGATTCGTCATCTCTGATGGAGTTCGTGATATCCTGACGGGCAACAGTTGTCTGGCCAAATTTTATCTGGAGTGCAGAGCCGATAAAGTTGAATTTCTCAAAATCCTGTTCCTGGAGAAGTACCAGCATTCTTTCGTTTAAAAGCTGAATCAGCTTCTGCTTTTTTTCGTTAATAGGGAAACTGTTGAACTCGCCATTGATATCAATGAACTCCCTTCCTTTGGAGCCTGCGTAAATGAAGGTGTGGCTTGGGTTGATTGAAACATTCAGGATGCCGAAATCTTTCAATGGCGCCGAAGTGATGATAATGGAGTGGTTACAGCAGTTTCTTGCAAAGCGGGTTAGAAATACCGAATTGTAGATCGGTTGTACAGAAGAGCGATAGCGGCCGCAGTAGTTGTTTGTTGTTCCGTCACGATCAGTGATAAAGGCGTTAAAGTGCATTCCCTGGAAAATCCCTACACCATTGTTGACATAAGAGCGAAAATCGGGAATGAACTTTGCAAGGTATTCGATAAACTTATCTTCACCGTATTCAAGGTAGTAGATGTCTTTCTGGAGCTCCCTGATTTCATAAGTGAGATCTACCTCAATCTGTTTTTTGCCATCAAGGCGCAACAGACGCTGCCCCGTATCATCATCAATATAGATTGTTTCCAGTGAGTAAAGAGCGTTTTTAAGCGATTCAACACATGATTGCCCTACAACTCTCTGCTTGATGATGTTTTTGACTACTGGCTGCCTCAGTTCACGTGTTTCTGCCTTCAGTTGGTAGAGTTCTTTCAGGGTACGAATATCCTGCAACGTGATCGAAGTGTAGCTTGTACTCAGCTTGCGCTCCTTAAGAATACTCTCGTGCATGCTTTACTGGTAATGGAGTGACGATGGAGTGGTAATGGAAACAATTTAATCAAAATCTTTCAAAAATCGGTAGAAAACTTTAACAAAAAACATAAACAAAGCAACAGATAATTTTACGGCATTTTTGCTTGTTTGTGGGGGGAGCTGAGTCGGTTTCGATATGAGGGATGTGTGTCAAACTGGAAATCGATCCTGCAAAAGCCGGGTGATGTGGTGGTGGATCACATTTGCCGGTTCGAGAGCATTTATGCTGACAAAGCGTTCATTATTCAGTCGAATGATTTCCCGGTATCCCTTCTGGACGTGCCGGTAAAATTCAATTCCAGATTGTTCCATACGGTCAAGCTCATCACTTTCAAATTTCAGAGGGATTGATTTTTTTGAAAATTTTCTTTTCAAAGCCTCTTCTGGCTCAATATCAAGATAGAAGGTAATATCCGGTGTTATGTTGCATGTTGAAAGAGCGATAATTGACTGGAGCAACTCAAGATCAATACCGCGCCCATAACCCTGGTAGGCGGTCGTAGAGTCGAAAAAGCGGTCAAGAATGACTGTTTTGCCACTTGCAAGCGCTGGTACGATAACATCCTGAACAAGTTCGGCTCTGCTTGCTGAAAAAAGGAGCAGTTCACCAATGGGGCTGATTTTATACTGGTTTTCAAGAAGGATAAGACGAATTTTTTCAGCCACGGCCGTGCCGCCAGGTTCCCTCAGCGTAACAACATCAACTCCCAGACCAGTCATATAGTTGACAAGTTTATTTATCTGGGTTGATTTGCCTGCACCATCTATTCCTTCAAATGTTATCAGCATGAATACTGCCTGGTATTACGTTCGGTTTACCGTTTCAGCGTCGTCGGTTAATGTGGCTGGCCCGTTGGTCGGATCAAAATATCGTTGATATCAACATGGGGAGGCTGACTGACTGCAAACATGACCGCTCGGGCAATATCGTCCGCCTGCAGCTCAGTGGAAGCAGGTTTCTGCAGATGATCCCAGAATGGAGTATCGACAATACCAGGTTCAATCAGCGTCACACGGATTCCTGTACCCAGCATCTCATTACGGATAGCCTGGGCCATGCCGGTTACTGCCCATTTGGTTGCCGAGTAGAAGTTTCTTATGGAGGTAACCCGTCCGACTACAGAGCCGGTGATCAGAAAGTGGCCACCATTGTTTACCAGTTCAGGTAAGGTCAGGCGAGCAGTTACTGCCGCCCCATAGACATTGACCATAACCATTTCACGCCACTCATCAGGTTTATCTTCACCACCGTAAAACGTTGATCCTTTCGAAAATCCGGCATTGGCAAAAACAACATCAATTCGGCCAAAGCGCTTCAAGCTCTTTTCCAACATCTCCTGCTGCGATTGCCACTCTGCCACATCACAAGTAACCGCAAGCGCGTTTTCAGCGCCTAATTCAGTCACCAAACGCTCAAGTTTATCAGTAGACCGTGCAGCAAGCACTACCTTGAATCCAGCCTCAACCGCCCGTCTTGCGGTTGCTTCACCAATTCCGGTTGATGCTCCGGTAATCAGAAATACTTTGTTATTCATGTTGCTCTTCATGATGGGTCAACAGTGTTCAGCACGCTATGCTTGCGGCCATAAAAATAATAACCTAAACTGCGCGATTTAACATAAAAAAAGCCTCAATATTCTTAGTTAAAACGTTATATTGTAATGGGTAATGAGCAATTACCATTTGTAACGTAACACAAACCAAGAAATCAGGAGGCTTTATGTCAGAAGATACAAAA
>CAJAAV010000054.1 GCA_903937835.1 uncultured Chlorobiaceae bacterium
CGGCGCACAGTGGCACGGTGGGCTGGGCGTTTGCGCTGGACAACAGTCTGGTGCAGTACCTGGCGGCGGGCGAGACGGTAACGACGATCTACCGCATCACGGTGACCGATGACAGCGGTTTCAGCTCGGCAAGCGGCAGTAACGAGATCAACGCGCGCACGCAGGACGTGACCGTCACGATCACGGGCACCAACGATATGCCGGTGATCACGGTGGATGGGGGCAACAGCGCGGCCGAGACGCTGGAGGAGACCAATGCCGGGCTGAGCAAGACGGGCACCTTGAGCGTGCTCGATCTGGACTACAGCAACACGGTAGCGCCCAGCGTGACCAGTGTGGTGGCCAGTGGTACGACGGCGGGGATGCTGGGTTCGGACAATGCCGCGCTCAAGGCGATGCTGACGGTCAATGCCGGCAACATCATCGACGCCACGCACACGACAGGTACGCTGACCTGGACGTTCAATTCGGGCAGCCAGTACTTTGACTACCTGGCCGTGGGTGAGAGCCTGGTGCTGACCTACACGGTGACGGCAACTGACAGCAGCGCCGGCACGGACACGCAGACGGTGGTGGTCACCGTCACCGGCACGAACGATGCGCCGGTGATCACGGCTGGACCGGATACTGCTTCGTTGGCGGAGACCAATGCGGCGCTGACGGGCACGGGCACGCTGACGGTGACGGATCTGGACTACAGCAATACGGTCAGCGCGTCGGTGGACACGTTGGTAGTGACCGGGACGTCGAACCGTGATCTTGTTGCTGAACCGGCGGCGCCGAGTGATGCGACGCTGAAGGCGATGCTGAGCGTGACGCCGACGGCGATATTGGATGCGACGCACACGAGTGCGACGCTGACGTGGAACTTTAGCTCGGGCAGCGAGTACTTCAACTATCTGGCGGCGGGCGAGACGCTGATCCTGACCTACACGGTGAAGGCGGTTGACAGCAACGGCACGCCGGCGAACGACACCGAGACGGTGACCGTCACGATCACTGGCAGCAACGATGTGCCGGTGATCACGGTTGGTTCGGGGGACAGCGCTGCCGCTACCTTGCCAGAGACGAACGCGGGTCTGACGACGAGCGGGACGCTGAGTGTCGGCGACGTCGATACGTCGAACACGGTAGCGCCGAGTGTGTTGAGCGTGGTGGCAAGCGGCACGACGACGTCGCTGGCGTCAGACAATACAGCACTCAAAGCCATGCTGACGGTCGATAGCAGCGCCGTGATTGCGAACAACGCGACGACGGGCACGATCAGCTGGAGCTTTGCTTCGGGCAGCGAGTACTTCAACTACCTGGCTGCCGGTGAGAGTCTGGTGCTGACCTACACGGTGCGGGCGACGGACAGTCCGAGCGGCGGCACGGGGGACAAGACGGTGGTGATCACCGTGACCGGCACCAACGACGTGCCGACGATCACGCTCGGTTCAGGTGACAGCGCAGCGGCCGGGATCACGGAGACGAATGCGACATTGACGGCGACCGACACACTGACGATCACGGACCTGGATTACAGCAACACGGTGGCGGCGACGGTGCCGTCGGTAGCGGTGTTCTCAGGTCGAGACAACAGCATCGCCACGGCGACCTTGCTGTCAATGCTGACGGTGAGTCCGGCGAGTCCGTCGAAGGTGATCGGCAGCACGGCGACGACAGGGGCGCTGACCTGGACGTTCAACGCTGGTGCGCAGTACTTCAACTACCTGGAGAAGGACGAGACGCTGGTCCTGGACTACACGGTTCTGGTGACGGACACGGCGGGCACCACGGACGATCAGGTGGTGCGGATCACGCTGACGGGCACGAACGACCTGCCGACGCTGACGATTGCCGCGCCGGCGGCGGTGAGCGAATCCGCTGATGCCAGCGCACAAGACCTCTCTCTCAGCGGCAATCTCCAAATTGCCGACCTTGACGTGGGCAACACGCTCACGCCGAGCCAGGGCACGCCCACGGTGGTGTGGAGCGCAGGAACGGTCCCGGCGGGCTACCATGATGACCTGTTGAAGTTGACGGCGGACGGCGTGCTGACGCTGGGGGCGACCGGCACCTCGACGGGTGGCACGGTCAATATCAGTTGGGCCTACGATCCGGCGGCGACCAATCTGGACTTCCTGGCGGCGGGTCAGACACTGACCATTACCTATCCGGTGACGATTACCGACGAGGCCGATGCCACCAGCACGGCGAATCTGGTGATCACCATCACCGGCACCGACGATGCACCGCTGGTGGCCGCCACCGATGTGACCGGCGGGGTGACCGAACTGGTCACGGCCACGGGCAACCTCACTGACAGCGGCACGATCACCTTCACCGACGTGGATCTGACCGACACGCACAGCATCAGCGTGACGGCGAACTCGGCGAGCCCGCTGGGCACGCTGACGCCGACGGTCAGCACCGAAACCGCCGATGGCTTGGGTGGCGTCATCACCTGGAACTACAGCGTTGCGGCCTCTGCGGTTGAATACCTGGCGGCGGGCCAGACCAAGGTCGAGACCTTCACCATCACGCTGAGCGACGGCAATGGTGGCACGGTTGAGCGCACGGTGAGCGTCACCATCACGGGCACGAACGATGTGCCGGTGATAGGAGCAGGAACGTTTGCAAGCGGAGTCACTGAAGTTGCGGATCTTGCCGTTGGAGAAAACACGACAAACCTTGTGGTGTCGAACAGCTTTGCGGTGACCGATGTCGACCTGACCAACACACAATCAGTTGCGGCCGTGGCTGCCGGAGCAGGCTACCTTGGCATCTTCACGTCAAGCGTTTCTGATCAGACGACGACGGACGGAACCGGCACGATAGGCTGGAGCTTCACGGTAGCTGACAGCGTGGTTGATTATCTGGCAGCAGGTCAGACGCTGACGCAGACCTACACGGTGACGGTGACCGATACGGCAGGAGCCACAGCCACGCACGACGTGGTGATCTCCATCACGGGCACGAACGACACGCCAACCATCGTTGGTGGCTCAACGACGTCCAGTGGCTCTTTCACGGAAGCAGACCTGACCACGGGTTCAGCAACAGCTGATACGGTGAGTGGCTCGATAGCCTTTGCGGACGTTGATCTTAACGACAGCCACAGTATCAGTCAGGCCGTGAAGAGCCTGGTCTGGACGGGCGGCACGCTGACCACCGCACAACAGACCGCGCTGACCAATGCCTTCAGCCTTGGCACAAAGGCAGACAGCACCGGAACCGGCAGTGGCACGCAGGCATGGCAGTTCAGTGCGGCAGATTCGACCTTCGACTTCCTGGCCAAAGACAAGACCATTACGGCGACCTATCGCATAACGCTGACCGATGATTCCTGTGCAGCCAATGCGAGCCGGACGCAGGATGTGACGGTCACTATACATGGGGCCAACGACAACCCCGTCGGAGTCAACGACACGGGTACGGCTATAGAGGCTGGCGGTATCGCTAACAGCATCGCAGGAAGCAACGCTACAGGCAATGTGCTCCAGAACGACAGAGATGTTGACAGCGGTTCCTCCCTTACCGTATCCGCAGTGCGGGCCGGAGGCACTGGCGCAACCGGAAACGTTGCTGGAACCACTGCTGGCACCTACTGCAACCTTATTCTCAATGCTGACGGTTCCTGGGTCTACGCTCTCAGAGAATCCGATGCCAATGTCCAGGCGCTGGCTGCAGGAACCTCCGTTACCGACCGGTTCAACTACACTGTCAGGGATGAACAAGGCGCTACTGATACTGCCGTGCTGACCATCACGGTTAATGGCAAGAACGATGCGCCGGTTTTCAGCACAGGCGCTGTAAGCATCAGCCTCTCTGACACGGCCATCTACAATACCTTCTCTGACCGCACCGGTACCATCAGCGGCATCGATAGTGACAGCGCTGGTACCAGCTTCGATATTCGCGGCGGTGTGACCAATATCCATGCTGGCACCAGTACTCATATCGGCCTCTACGGCACTCTTACCCTCACAACCAGCAGCGGTTCATGGACCTTCCATCCTAACGACATTTCCATCAATGCCCTGCAGAGCGGAACAGACGTGGCTGAAACGTTCGAGTTCCGTATCACTGACACGCAAGGCGCTTATGCGCTTCAGCCCCTTACGGTCAATATTACCCATACCAACGATACACCGCAGTTGGCGCATCCCCTTGCTGACCAGATCTATGGCGGCAGCGGTTTGTGGAGTTTCCAGGTGCCTGCCGAGGCATTTACCGATGCAGAAGGAAGTTTACTGGTCTACACCGCTCAACTGGTTGATGCTGCAGGTACTCTTGTTGATCTGGACGGAGATGGGCAAAATAATTCGGCGGGTACGCTGCCCGTCTGGCTTTCGTTCAACACCACAAATCGTACCTTTACCGGTACGCCTCCGGATGGCGTAAGCATCTACCTCCGGGTGACCGCCACCGACGGCGGCACTGGCACTTTGGCAGTATCTGACATTTTTCAGTTCAGCCACAGCAACCGCGCTCCATCCGGCACAGCAACGGCTACCCTGATAGAGGGTACCGAGGACATCGCCTATACGGTCAGCGCCAGCCAACTGCTGCTTGGATTCAGCGATGCTGATGGCGATACCATGACGGTGAGCACACTCACTTCCGACCATGGCGAAGTCGCCGACCATGGCGATGGCACGTTTACGGTGACTCCTGTCACCAACTACAACGGCCTTGTCCAGCTTACCTATAACGTCACCGATGGTCATGGCGGCTTCTTTACCGGAGCTACGCGCAGCTTCAATCTGGCGGCGGTCAATGATGTGCCGGCATTGACGGGTACTGCGGCTACGCTGGCTGCTGGCAAAGAAGATACGGTTTACAACGTCCTCATCGCAGATTTGAAGCAGGGCTTCACCGATGCCGAAAATAGTGCGCTGACGGTTGCCAATCTCTCAGCAAAACATGGCACGGTTATGCTGAATGCCAATAACATCAGCTATGACATCACCCCTGAAGCTAATTACAATGGTCTGGTCACCCTTTTCTGTACGGTTGATGATAACCAGGGAGGCGCCACTACCGCTACGCAAAACTTTACCCTGGAATCAGTTAACCATGCCCCGGCTCTGACTGGCACTCGTGCCATGCTGGCTGCTGGCACAGAAGATACTCCAACCCCTTACACTGTCACGGCGGCTAACCTTAAAGCCGGTTTCACCGATGCCGATACTGGTGACACCATGTCGATTACTGGCCTCACCGCCAACCATGGTTCATTTGGTGTCGCAGTCAATGGCGTTTACACCTATACACCGGAAACAAACTACAATGGCGTAGTCACCCTCAGCTACGGTATTTTCGATGGCACGGTTACCAGTAACACCACACAGACCTTCATGCTGGCTGCCGCCAACGATGCGCCAACAGGTACGGCCACGGTTTCACTGCTCAATGCCACCGAAGATCGGAGCTATCTCATCAACCCTGACGATCTGCTGCCCGGTTTCAGTGATGTCGACAGTAACACTCTGTCAGTTACCAACCTTACTGCGACCAAAAATATTGATGGTGCAACTGCAGGTGTACTGGTGCATAACGGTGACGGCAGTTATACCTTTACTCCGGAAACCGATTTCAACGGGGTTGTCAACCTGAGCTATACCGTTACCGACAGCTTTTCCGGTACACCGGGAACAGTGTTCGGAAGCAGTTCATTTACGGTTAATCCGGTCAATGACGCGCCGACGGTGACCAGTAACAACCTCACCCAGACAATTCCAACATACATTCAAGGTGCTGCTTCGGTGGCTCTTGGCGATATTGTTGTGGCGGATGTGGATGCGAATGACACCATTATGGCAATCCTGATACTCGACATCCCGGCTGCTGGTTACCTGTACGCCAGCGGCATAGATAGTCTGACGCACGAAATGCTGCTTGATCTCCTGGCTGGTGGTTACCTGCCGAGCGACCTGAGCGACATAACATCTGACCCGGTCACCGGAATTTGGACAAAGAGCGGCACGGTTGCCGAAGTCACGGCTGCCCTGGCCGCCGTCAGTTTCCACCCAAATACCAACTGGAATACCAGCGGTTTTACCATCACCACCATCATTCGTGATGCTGCAGGTACCGGACCGGCCCCGGGCGTTATCACGCTGAATGTGGCTGCGGTGAACGATCCGCCGCCGTCGCCGCCCAATGACAACCAGGCCCCAACGGCGACCAACCTGACCCCGACCCAGCCGGTCACCTACAATTCAAGTCCCACACCCTCCCCTGTGGCGCTTGGGGATATCGTCGTCACGGATGTGGATAGCGCCAGCGTTACCGCCACCCTGATACTTAACACACCAGCGGCGGGTACCTTGACCACAGACACCTATAATGGTGTGATCTCGACCTATACGGGCAGCACCGGCATCTGGACAGTCACCGGTTCGGTTGCCGATGTCAACCTGGCGCTTGCCGATGTCAGTTTCACACCGGTTGCCAACTGGGGTGTTGATGCCACTATCACCACCATGATCCGTGATGCCTCTGGCGCTGGCCCGGCGCCGGGAACCATCACGCTGCATGGAACGGTTGTCAATCAAGCCCCCTCTTCATCCAACGATTCGGTGTCGGTGGTCCAGGGGATGCCAAAAATCCTGTCACTGGCTAATTTTGGTAATTATGACGATCCTGAAAATGGAAATGAACACTGGGTCATCATTACCCAACTGCCGGGTACCGGTACACTGCAGTCTCATACCAATGGTGTATGGAATGATGTTTTGCTGTCCGTTGATGATACCACTTCAGGTGCAGGAGCTCATTCGCCCCTGACGGGCAGTTGGATTACCGTCAAAGAGATCACTTCGGGTCATCTGCGCTATCTGCCTGTTCCAACGTCATCTTTCGCAGTGTTTGATGTTGGTGACGATACGCTTGCAAATACCGCTGCTACCTTTTCGATCACGATTGGTGGCTATACGGTTTTCAATCTGAATGTATCGGCAGCAGAAACCGGTGCTGACCTTGCTTCGGCAATAGCCTCTGCAATTCATGCGGCAAATGCCAGCCTCAGCAATGTCACGGTTGTATACACGGCAGGGCAACTGACCATCAGCGATGCGCTGGCGCGTGAGATCACTGCGCCATCGTTGAGGAATGGGAGTGCCACTGAACTCGACACCAGTATCACCATCGTGACCGGGAGTCATTCCGTCGTCAATACATCACTGCAATTCAGAGTGGAAGAGAACCCCATCAGCGCTCCATATTCGCTGGCCATCGATATGGTAGGGGTGAACGATGCGCCGGTTAATACCAGCGCACAATTGAAGTTGAGTGCGGTGGATGAAGATACCGCCACGAGTATCAGCGAGAGTGACTTGCTGTGGGGCTATACCGATCCTGAAGGGAACACCATGCATGTCTCCGGCCTGTCTGCGGATTACGGCAGCGTAACTCCATCGGATGGCGGGTTGAACTACACCATCATACCAGAGGCCAACTGGCACGGCTCGATGGCACTCACCTACGACGTTATTGACGGCAATGGCGGCGTTACACCTGCCACGCAGAGCTACACCGTTACACCGATCAACGATGACCCGCTTCTGACCACAACCCGCGCCACGCTGGCAAACAGTATTGAGGATACGCCTGTCACCTATACCGTTACAGCGTTTGACCTTCTAACTGGTTTCACCGATGCCGACGGCACAACTCCTTATATCGCAGGTAATGCGGTGACTGCCGACCATGGTACGTTTACGACAGTAGACAACAGTACCTGGACCTATCACCCGGAGTTGAACTATAACGGACTAATCGTCCTCTTCTACAGCATTACTGACGGGATTTCGACTATCCCCACGACGCAGACTTTTACCCTGGCAGCGGCGAACGATGCGCCAGCTCCTGGAACAGCGCTTGTTGACCAATCAGTTAACCAGGGGGCTGCTTTTGCCTGGACCATTCCGGTTGGCAGCTTTACCGATGTGGATTCTGCGATAAGCTATAGTGTTGTACGTGTGGCGAATGATGCTGGTGACGCAACTGAATTTGCCATGCCCGGTTGGCTTTCGTTCAACTCTGCATCCCGCACCTTCAGCGGCACTCCGGGCAATGGAGACGCGGGTGATCTCTATCTCAAGGTTATCGCCAGCGATGGTTTTTTGGACGCCAGTGATGTTGTCAAGATTTATGTTGCCAATATCAACGACGCGCCGACAGTGGCAATGCCTCTGGAGAACCAGACCTATACCGGATCAAGCACCTGGACTTTCAGCGTCGTTGGCATCTTCAGCGATGCCGATGCTAACAGTGGCTACCCTGGTGCTGGTGGTGTTAATCCTGATGCCATCACCTACTCGGCTACCCAGGAAAATGGTGCAGCCCTGCCGAGCTGGCTTACTTTTGATCCGGGCACCTGGATGTTCAGCGGCAACCCGACCGGTGGCACGCCATACATCACCATCAGGGTTACCGGCACCGACAGCTTTGGTGCATCGGCCTTCTCCACCTTTACCCTCAACCTGACTGATGGCTATGGGAATGCCTATGCCGCCAACAATCCGGGCACTTCATCAATTTTCTCTGGCGTCAATTCCGCCTCAGTCTCGTTCGCCGAAGGGGCAACACTGACCGCTGATTTTGCTGATGTTGAAGGTACCACACAGGCAACACCAACGTACCTGTGGCAGGTTGGCCAGTATGCGTCTGGTGACATAACCCAGCAAGCTTCCTATACCTGGACAGACGTTGACGTCCTTCGTGGTCATGCCGCTGCCCTTGTCCTGACACAGTCGGAAGTTGGTCTGCGGGTGCGTGTACAGACCTTTTTCACCGACGACGGCGGCACGCCTGAAGCTCCGATTTCAGAGATGACCTTTGCGATTGCCAACTTCCCCGATGCAGGTTCTGTCGAAATTACCGGGATACTTGTCGAAAACTCGGTACTTACCGCCACGGTGACTGATCAGGATGGTCTGCCCGGCACCATCGCCTACGTATGGAGTTCATCGGCCGACAACGCAACCTGGACCCCTATAACCGGGGCAACGAGCAGTACCTGCCTTACCACCACGAACGAAGGTGGCAAATACATGAAGGTTGTAGCCACCTACAATGACCTGCAAGGTGGCGACGAAACACCCTCTGCTGTTACGGCCCAAATTACTGCGGGTGCGGTTGCTCCCCAGACGGAGAGTGTTGCAGGCAGTGCGACAGAAAAAGGGGGTACACTCAACGACACCGATGGCTCAGTTGCCAGTGGTCAATTGATTATCGGTCATGTCACTGATACCCCGGGTGACCTACTCACCATAGCTTCTGTCGAGTCGGGCGACACTCCTGGTCTTGGTAATACTGCCGTGTTGTCCGGTTCTCTCTTCACCATAGACGGCACTCATGGCACGTTGACGGTTCATACCGATGGCAGCTACAGCTATGCCGTCAACGAAACAGACAGCGCGGTGCAGGGTTTGGCCGATTTCAGTTCCACCATTGATGATCAATTCAACTACACCGTTACCGACCAGACCCTTCTCACGGATAGCGCTGTGTTGACTATTACCATTCATGGTGCCAACGATGCACCCGTGATTACGGCGGAAGAGCTGGTTGGAGGCGTTACCGAGCAGACTGGTACACCGACGGGCAACCTGACGGACAGCGGCATCATCACCTTTACGGATGTCGACTTGACTGACGTGCATCTGGTTTCAGATACGGGTACCTATGTTGGTAGTGGTACAGCCCTGGGAACGCTGACAGCGATCAAGGACAGCGACACGACAACCAGTGGCACTGGCGGGCAGTTGACCTGGAAGTATACGGTTGCCGACAGTGTGGTTGAGTACCTTGCTAAAGACCAGACACGAGTTGAGAGCTTCACGATTACGCTGAACGACCAGAACGGCAGCACACTGACGAAACAGATAGACGTCACCATCACCGGCACCAATGACGTTCCTCTTGTAGCCAACGAATTATCGGCATTGTTTGGCTCGGTGACGGAGGCCGGTAATTTTGATAATGGTACAGTGGCTTCCGGTAATGCAAGCAAAAGTGCCACCCTGATCGCGAGTGATATAGATACGGGCGCTACCCAGGCGTGGAGCCTTGTCGGACAACCCGGCACCACATACGGGACAATGTCGATTGACACGGTCACAGGAAAGTGGACGTATATACTGGACAACACCCTTGCTGCGACTCAATCGCTGAAGGAGGGGCAGCTTGAGAACCAGTCCTACACCGCAAGGGTAACCGACGACAAGGGCGGCTATGTTGACCAGACCATTATTATTACCATTAAAGGCAGCAACGATTCGCCAGTAGCAGTAGCCGATACAAACGCCACATCCGAAAATGTGATGCTGACGGTCACTGCAGCCAATGGCCTTCTTGCCAATGACACTGACCCGGATGCTGGCGCTACACACGCTGTCAGCGCAGTCAACGGCGTTACAGGCAAGGTTGCAGCGGCCATAACCGGCAACCATGGAGGTACCTTTACCATAGCCGCTGATGGCTCATATACCTTCAATCCCGGAAGCAATTTTGACTACCTGGCTGTTGGTGAAACAGGGAGCACCAGCGTGAACTATACCGTCATTGATGACAAGGGAGCCACGAGCGGCAGCACGGTAACAGTCACGATCACTGGAACCAACGACGCACCGGTGGTGGCCTCGACTGATGTGACTGGTGCGGTCAGCGAAGCCACGGGTACACCCACAGCACTGGCCACCCTGACAGACAGCGGTACCATAGCGTTCAGCGATGTGGATTTGACCGATGCTCACACCTTGAGTGCCGTAACGGCATCAACTGGAGCATTGGGTACGTTGACGGTTACAAAGAGTTCGGATACAACAGGCACAGGTGGCGTGATTACCTGGAACTACAGTGTCGGGGCAAGTGCGGTTGAGTATCTTGCGGCAAATCAGACGAAGGGTGAAGCGTTCACCTTCACTCTTGGTGATAGTCAGGGTGGTACGGTAGAGCGCACGGTGACAGTAACGCTCACTGGCACCAACGACCTTCCGGCGATTGTCAGTGCATCAACAACGGCCAGCGGAGCATTTACCGAAACAGCCTTGACGACTGGCTCTGCGACAGTACACACGGTGAATGGTTCGATAGCCTTTTCCGATGTGGATTTGAGCGATACGCACGTTACCACTGTAACAGGTACAAACTTTGTGCGATCAAGAGGGACTCTGACAGAGAAGCAGCAGAATGCACTGTTGGCAGCCTTTCATCTTGATGCCACAACAGACAGCACGAATACAGGAAGTGACACACAGGCGTGGCATTTCAGCGCTGCAGACTCGATATTCGATTTTCTTGCCACGGATGAAACGCTTACGGCAACGTACAGCGTCACTATCAATGACCAGCATACCGGTGGTATTGTCACAAAGGATGTGGTGATTACCGTCACCGGGACGAATGACGCGGCAGTTATCAGCGGCACAGGCACCGCAAGCCTGACGGAGACGAATGCTCCGCTGACGGCGACCGGCACGCTCACGGCAACGGACATTGACGGCGGCAATAATACGTTTGTGGCACAGACAAATGTTGCAGGAACGAATAGGTATGGCAAGTTCAGTATTGACGGTAACGGAGTATGGAACTACACGACCGACAGTGCACACAATGAGTTTGTAGCCGGAACAACCCATACAGACAGTATAACAGTCGCGACAACCGATGGCACACCGCAGGTTGTGACGGTGTCGATAGCTGGTACGAATGATGCACCAGTGATCAGTGGCATATTTACTGGCAGTGTCACTGAAACCACTGGCACACCGGCAGCGCATTCCACACTAACGAGTTCCGGGACGATGGAGTTCAGTGATTTTGATGTTGTTGATACTCATACGCCGGGTGCCGTGACAGCCTCAACCAATGCCCTGGGTACACTGGCCATAACAAAAACTGCGGATACAACAGGAACGGGCGCTGGCGGTCTACTCACCTGGAACTACAGTGTTGACGCTGGCGCAGTTGAATATCTCGCGGCAGGAGAGACGAAGGATGAGCGCTTTACGTTTACCCTGAGCGATGATAAGGGCGGAACGACAGAGCGTACGGTAAGCGTCACACTGACCGGAACAAACGACGTGGCGATAGTATCTGGCTCGACCAAAGCCAGTGGCACATTTTATGAGGCATCAAGGAGCACTGGCTCGTTGAACCCGGATACGGCAAGCAGTTCGATAGTCTTTGCCGACGTCGATTTGAACGATGTGCACGGAATCACGGTAACTGATATAAGCTTTGTGTGGTCGAACGGAACACTGACGCAGAGCCAAAAAGATGTTCTGATGGCGGCCTTTTCTCTTGGCACGAAAGTTGACAGCACCGGAACAGGCAGTGGCACACAGGTATGGTTTTTCAGCGCCCCTGATGCCACATTCGATTTTCTGGCAAAAAATGAGACGCTTACGGCTGTCTACAGTGTAACATTTGATGACGGTCATACCGGCGGCAAGGTAACAAAAGATGTCGTTATCACCGTTATCGGCATAAATGATGCAGCGGTTATCAGCGGCACAAGCACGGCGAGTCTGACGGAGACCAATGCGGCGCTGACGACGACTGGCACACTGTCAGCGACAGATGTTGACAGCGCAACGACCTTTGTTGCGCAGACGAATGTTGCAGGTTCGAACGGTTACGGCACGTTCAGTATCGGCACGAATGGAGTCTGGAGTTACACCACCAACAGCGCTCACAATGAGTTTGTCGGCAGCATCAACTATACCGACAGCTTGACTGTCTCCACAGCAGACGGGACGCAGCAGACGATTACGGTGACTATTGCCGGTATCAACGATGCTGCGGTCATTACCGGCACCAGTACCGCCAGTCTGACTGAAACCAAAACAGCACTTGCCACAACCGGCACACTCTCGGCTACTGATGTTGACAGCGTGGCGACCTTTGTTGCACAGACAAATGTGGCTGGCTCGAATGGCTATGGCCACTTCAGCATCGGCACGAACGGAGTGTGGAACTACACCACCAACAGTGCGCATGGAGAGTTTGTCGCTGGCGCCAACTACACCGACAGCTTCACCGTAACCACTGCTGACGGAACCCCCAAGCTTGTTATGGTGACGATTGTTGGCAGCAACAGCGGCGCGGTCATTACCGGCACGAGTACCGCAAGCCTGACAGAAAGCGATGAGGTATTGACGGCGACTGGTACATTTACAGCAACTAATGCCGACAGTCCGACGAACTTTATTGCTCAGACGAATGTTGCTGGCAATCACGGCCATGGCCACTTCACTATTGGCGCCAACGGTATCTGGAGCTACACGACCGACAATGCCCACAATGAGTTTACGTCTGGCACTGATTATACCGACAGCTTCATGGTCTCAACCGCAGACGGGACAGAGCAGGTGGTGACGGTGACGATTGCGGGGACAAACGACGCGGCTGTTATCAGCGGCAAAAGCACGGCGCTCCTGACGCAAACAAGTGTGCCATTGACGGCATCAGGCACACTCTCGGTGACTGATGTGGACAGCGCAGCGACTTTTATTGCTCAGACGGATGTGACTGGTTCGAATGGCTATGGCAAGTTCAGCATCGGCACAGATGGAGTGTGGAGTTATACGGCCAACAGTGCTCACAACGAATTTGCTGGAGGTATCAACTATACCGACAGTATCACAGTATCGACAGCGGATGGCACGCAGCAACTGGTGACCATCACCATAACAGGTGTCGACGATCCCGCAGTACTTTCATCTGCTATCTCTACCTTGTCAGAAACCAGTACAGATCGCTCGACAGGTGGGACGTTGACTATTCGTGATGTTGACACGCCGTCGCCTGCTTTTGTGGCCCAGGATGGAACTCATGGCACTTATGGCACCTTTGTGCTTGGGGATGATGGTGTCTGGAGTTATACATTTGATCCTGAGATTGTGATCACTCCAGGCCACACCTATAGTGATCTCTTCAATGTTTTCAGCACTGACGGAACACCAACCACAGTAGATGTTTACAAAACCAGTGGCGCAATTTCGCTGGGTAATGAGGGTGGAGTTTCTCTTGTTGATCTCACCGTTCCTGTTGGCATCACGTTTTCAGAGAAGCACTCTGCTGAAAGCACCCCTGCAACCTTGCACAATCAGCTTGCAGAAGCCTCAGGGTCGAAGCTTGGTGATGAAGCGTTCGCTGGCATTGATGCTTACGTGCTTACCCTTGATCAGTCCCCGCAGCAGGTAATGGTGCGTAACATTACCTTCAGCAGCGATACGACAGCCTCTTCCGATCCCATTATCATTAATGGTGCATCAGCCACCGGCGAGGGTAGTACAGTAAATCCAAACCATCATGAGGCACTGGTTGTTGATGTGACCAACTTGCCGTCAGGATCTGTTATTACGTTTAACAACATTGAGTTTGCCATTATTATTGGCGCTGTTCGGCTTACGGGTGGTGATGGAAAAAACTTTGTCATTGGTGACAGTGCAAGCCAGTGGATTGTGCTTGGTGCGGAAGATGACACGCTCTATGGTGGTGGCGGCGATGATATTATTGGTTCACATGGTGGCAACGATGTAATCTTCGGTGATGCAGGCAATGATACGCTGTTCGGTGGTATTGAAAACGATACGCTCTGCGGTGGCAGTGGAGACGATGTGATTTATGGCGACGAATCAACAACTGGTGGCAATGGTGTGGATACAGCGTTGTATGCTGACGCTCTTGCAGGGGTTAAAGTTAATCTTGACACCAAAAATCACAACGGAATTCCCCCAGGAACAGCAGATGACGGGATACTTTACACGACAAAAGAGGGCGACGCAAGAACTGGTCACGATATCCTTTTCGATATTGAGAACATTGTTGGTGGTGCTTTTGATGACACCATCATTGGAAGCGATGCAGCCAACAAGCTTGAGGGAGGTGCTGGCAACGATACCCTGATGGGAGGTGTTGGCAACGATACGATGGATGGTGGTACCGGAACAGATACAGCGGTGTTCAGCGGCAAGTATGCTGACTACACCATAACCTATAATGCTGAAACACACCGTCACACCATTGTTGACAATAAAGGCAGTGATGGAACAGATACGGTTATCAATGTAGAGAACCTGCAGTTTTCCGATGGTCATCAGTTCCAGGGAGGCTCTGGAAACGAAACAATGACTGGAGGCTCTGGTATTGATACGGTGACCTACCAGACCGCAAACGCGGGCGTTACGGTTGATTTGAGTCAGGGAACAGCAACCTCAACACCGGGAGGAGATGCGGGAATCGGTAGCGATACCCTGGTCAGTATAGAGAATGTTGCTGGCAGTAATTATGGCGATACCCTTATCGGCAGCAGCGCTGACAACCAGCTTACCGGCGGCAAGGGAGACGACACGCTGGATGGAGGTGCCGGCACGGATACGGCAGTGTTCAGCGGAAAGTATGCTGACTACACCATAACCTATGATGCAGTTGAACACACCTGCAGGATTGTCGACAATAAAGGCAGTGATGGAGCGGATACCGTCAGCAATATTGAAAGCTTCCAGTTTGCCGATGGTCACCAATTCTTTGGAAGCGCTGAAGACGAAACGGTGACAGGTGGTGTCGGCACAACTGATACGGTCTCCTATCTGGCAGCAGAAGCTGGAATTACCGTTGATTTGAGCCATGGCAGAGCAACCTCAATGCCGGGAGGAGACGCAGGAATCGGGGCCGACACCCTCATCAGTATCGAGAATGTTGTCGGTGGTGATTATGCTGATCAAATTATCGGAAGCGATGTCGCCAACCGCCTTGATGGTGGTGCAGGTAATGACTCGCTGACCGGAGGTGCCAGCAACGATACGCTGACAGGAGGGAGTGGCAACGATACGCTGGATGGTGGCGACGGCACGGATACAGCGGTGTTCAGCGGCAAATATGCCGATTACAGTATCAGCTATAATGAAACGACGCACACTTACACGATTAAGGGCAATAAAGGCAGTGATGGAACGGATACGGTCCATAATGTGGAAAACTTCCAGTTTGCTGACGGGACGCATCAGGATATTATCAAACCAGCGATAGAGACTTTCAGTCCAAACAGCGGGGCTACCGGTGTTGCTGTTGGCAGTGATGTTGTGCTGACATTCAGTGAGTCGATCCATCGTGGCTCGGGCACGATAGCTATCCACAGCGGTTCAGCCGGTGGCCCTGTGGTAGCCAGCTCTGATGATGCAACAACCGCTGTGGTTACGGTTTCCGATCATACCGTAACGATCAACCCGGTCCATGATCTGGCGTACGGCACGCACTACTACGTCACCCTGGCTGATGGATCGATTCACGATCTTGCAGAAAACAACTTCGCAGGAACAACGGACTACGATTTTTCCACCGGCGCAGTTTCCGACTCAGGCGCAGATCCCTACGCAGGCGACAGTCATGGAGGCAGTGGTACTGGAGTTGCGATATTGGGATTAGGTGTACTTGGTGTTCTTGCCTGGGTCGTTTTCTAAAGGGTGATGTTAGGATAATGCCTCCAATATGTTAACTTCGAAGAATTATTACTTTATGGCAAATCGATTAGTTCAGGTGATGTATAATTTTAGATTTTCAGTTTGTGAAAGGAGTTAAAGTAAAATCGCCATTGCGCGAGGCGCTTGTGTCGCTTTTTCCCTTTCTCAAGCATACGTTTTATTTCAGTATTGTCGTCAACGTCCTGGTGCTTGCTCCAAGTGCTTACATGATGGAGGTGTACGATCGGGTCGTCAACAGCCGCAGTCATTCGACGCTGTTGATGCTTACTCTTCTTGTGGTTGGTATCTATGTGCTGCTTGAGGCCCTGGAGTGGGTGCGCAGGCAGGTGATGCATGATGCGGGTATGCAGCTCGACAGGTCGCTGCGTGAGCACGTTTTCAGTGCGATTTTTACTGCTCGTGTTCAGAACATCCCTGCTGCAGGCGCTCAGGCGTTGCGTGATCTCAAGGTCATTCGTGAGTTTCTTCCTTCCCAGGCTCTGCTTGCTGTTGTCGATACTCCTCTTGCGCTGCTGGTGCTGATACTGCTTTTTCTGATGGCCCCTGCTCTTGGCTGGTTTGCTGTTGCTGGCGCTCTGGTGCAGTTCGGGATCGGGATTTTCAATGAACGTCGTATCCGTGAGCCTCTTCTGGCGGCAAACCGGAGCGCTGCGGGGGCGCAGAGTTATGCCGACGGGGTGATACGCAACGCGCAGGTTATTGAGTCGATGGGGATGCTTGATCATATTCACAAGCGCTGGATGGGGCGCCAGCATGAGTTTCTTGTTCAGCAGGCCGAGGCCTCTGATCATGCAGGAACCAATTCGGCTCTTTCCAAACTGGTGCAGAGCCTTTTGAGCTCTCTCTTGCTTGGCATGGGTTGCTGGCTGACGCTGAAGGGAGAGATACATGGTTCGGGGATGATTGTCGCCTCTATTCTCGGAGGCAAGGTGCTTTCACCTCTTGTTCAGATTATCGGAAGCTGGCGGCAGGTGGAGGGGGCGCTGGAATCATACAATCGTCTGGAGGCGATGTTGAGGGAGCTTCCGATTCCATTGAAGGGTATGGCACTTCCTGCGCCCGCAGGCATGCTTTCGGTTGAAGGGGTTGTTGCCGGTGCTCCAAGAAGTCCGATACAGATTCTTAAGGGTATAAGTTTCAGGCTGGCTCCTGGAGGTTCGCTGGCGATTGTTGGTCCATCGGCTTCTGGTAAAACGACTCTTGCACGATTGCTTATGGGAATTTGGCCTGCAATGCAGGGCAAGGTTCGGCTTGACGGTAATGATATCTATCAGTGGGACAAGGAGGAGCTTGGGAAATATATCGGCTATCTGCCACAGAATGTGGAGCTTTTTGAGGGTACCATTGCCGAGAATGTGGCACGTTTCGGTGAACCTGACCTCGAAAAAGTGAAAGAAGCCTGCCGGATGGTGGGTCTTGATGGTTTTCTTGAGCAGCTTCCGAAGGGGTATGAGACCCAGATTGGTGATGATGGTTCCTTTCTTTCGGGTGGGGAACGGCAGCGGGTGGCTCTTGCCCGCGCAGTCTACGATATGCCGAAGTTTGTGGTGCTTGATGAACCGAACGCCAGTCTTGATGAAGCTGGTGATGCGGCGCTGCTCAATACAATCAAGTTGTTGAGAACAAAGGGTTCAACCGTGATAGTCATCACGCATCGGCTGAATATTCTGGGTGCAATAGAGCACATGCTTGTTCTGGTTGATGGGCAGGTGCAGCGCTTTGGCACCTGCAAGGAGGTCATGGAGGCTCTTCAGTCGCCGCCCGCAGGCCAGCAGTCTCCAAACCCGAAGTCTCAGGGCTAACAAGTATCAGCAAACAGATTTTTTCATGAAACCTGATTTTTTTGATCGCAGTGTCCTTTCCCGACAACTCTGGCTCTTTCGAAGGGAATTTCTGTGGGTTGGTATCTTCAGCCTGATTGCCAATGTACTGATGTTGACGCCGACGATCTACATGCTGCAGCTCTATGGTCGCGTCATGAAGAGCGGCAGTGAGCTGACCCTTCTCATGGTTACGTTGTTTCTGATCTTCTTCTATGCTGTGATGGCGTTTGCCGAGTGGCTTCGCTCGCGCATACTGGTAAGGGCAGGTGTCCGGCTTGATGAAGCGCTGAATTCACTGGTTTTCAAGGCGAGTTTTGAAGCGTATCTGAAACGTACACGGCAAAATGTGCTTGAGGCATTCTCGGATTTGACCAATATCCGCCAGTTTCTGACGGCGAACGGTATGATTGCGTTTTTTGATACACCATGGACACCGGTCTATATTGCTGTTATTTTTATGCTCAGCCCCTTTCTCGGCTGGCTTTCCATTTTGTTTGCGGTTCTTCAGCTTCTGGTGACCTGGCAGACCCATCGTCTTTCGGTCAGGGAGATAGAGAGCGCCGCTGAGTCCAGTAATGACAGTTATCGTTATGTTCAGAGCAAGCTCCGTAATATTGAGCCAGTGCATGCAATGGGTATGGCAGGAAACCTTCGTCGACAGTGGTTCAGGCTGCATGAAGCTTCGCTGGCCAAAGCAGATTCTTCTCTTGAGAGACAGCACCGTCAGCAGGCGTTTGCAAAGTTTGTGCGTTACAGCATGCAGTCGTTGACACTGGGAGCCGGCGCCCTCATGGTTATTGAGGGGAAGATGTCTGCCGGGTCGATGATTGCGGCAAACGTCTTGATGTCGAAGGCGCTTCAGCCACTTGATCTTGTTGTCGCAACCTGGAAGCCCTTTGTTCAGGCACGTACAGCATTTAAGCGTCTTGAGAAACTGCTTGAGGAGTTTCCGGAGCGTGAGGCTGGAGCCAAACATCAGGATCCGTTTGGCGAGATACAGCTTGAGGGACTCACTGCGACTGCGGAAGGGCGTGAGACTCCGATTCTTGATAATCTTACAACGATGTTTCCCGCAGGCAAGGTTACCGTAGTGCTTGGTCCCTCCGGGTCGGGCAAATCAACGCTTGCCCGCTGTATCGTAGGGGTGTGGCCGAAACGGGAAGGCAGGGTACTGATTGACGGCGAGCCAGTTGAAAGCTGGGACAGGGCGGAGCTCGGGCCACACCTTGGTTATCTTCCACAGGATATCGAGTTGTTTGATGGCACCATCGCAGAAAATATTGCCCGGTTTGCCGAGGTTGATTCTTTGAAGGTGATCGAGGCGGCAAAACGAACGGGTATTCATGAGATGATTTTGCGCTTTCCGCGCGGCTACGATACGCAGATTGGTGAGGCTGGTGGAATGCTTTCGGGTGGGCAGCGGCAGCGGCTTGGACTTGCCCGTGCAATGTACGGCAATCCGGCGATTCTTGTGCTTGATGAGCCGAACGCCAACCTTGATGATGCTGGTGAACGCTCGTTGCTTGATGCCGTCAAGGAGTTAAGGGGTGCTGGTAAAACGGTCATTCTTGTGACGCATCGGCCCAGTGTTCTTGCAGTGGCTGATCTTTTGGTAGTGATGCAGGGCGGACGGATGATGCATTGCGGGCCGCGTGATGAGGTGTTGGCGGTTCTGCGTGCCGGGGGTGCCCGCCCGGCGTAAAATATTATGGCGATCCTGGTCTTTTTTTGATAATTGTTTAAAACAGAGTAATGAGTATTCGTGATGTCATGACAAAGATGATGCCGGTACCCGCCAACAATGGAGGGGAAGAGAAAGATGTAGCGTATCGTGATACCCGGCGCCCTGTCCGGCTTGGCATCTGGATATTGCTTGTTGGATTTGGGGGATTTCTTCTCTGGGCAAGTTTTGCGCCGCTTGATGAAGGGGTGCCCTGCCAGGGTCTTGTGAGTATTGCGACCAAACGCAAGGTGGTGGAGAACCTTCGTGGAGGTCGGATTGAAAAGGTTTATGTCAGGGAGGGGCAGATAGTTCATGTGGGCGATGTACTTATCACTCTCGACAGTCAGACAGCCAAGGCTCGATATGACGAAATTCATCAGCATTATATCGGTATGCGGGCTACAGCAGACCGTTTACGGGCAGAGATGAGCGGCGCCTCTTCGATCTCCTTTCATAAAGATCTTTTGCGTGATCGTGAACGTAAAATAGCTGAACAGAATATGCAGAATCAGAGGCAACTCTTTTTGTCGCGACGGACGATGCTGAAAATTTTGAGTGAGCAGTTGGCGGCCATTTCATCGCTGGTAAAGGAGGGATACGCCCCATTGAGTCAGCAGCATGAGCTTGAACTCAAGATTGCGGAGTTCAAGAGCGGTACAGCATCCCAACTTGCACAGGTACAGCTCGAAGTGGAGGCTGATGCTGAAAAGAGCAGAGCGCTTGCTGCGGAGCTTGCCGATACTGAGGTTCGTTCACCCGCCTCAGGTCAGGTGGTGGGTTTGCAGGTACAGACGGTGGGAGCGGTGGTTCAGCCGGGCCAGAAGATGATGGATATTGTGCCACTCCATGAAGGTCTTCTCATTGATGCCAAGGTTGCGCCCCATCTTATCGACAGCATTCAGAAGGGGTTGCCGGTCGATGTGAGCTTTTCTTCGTTTGCCCACTCTCCCCAGCTTGTAGTGCAGGGGGTTGTAGAGTCGCTTTCGAAAGACATTGTGACCGATCCCCAGGTGAATCCGGCACAGCCTGGCGCATCATATTACCTCGCGCGAGTTTCAGTAACACCGGAAGGGATTAAGTCACTGGGAAAGCGTGAAATGCAGCCTGGAATGCCGGTGACGGTTGTTGTCAAGACAGGTGAACGTTCGTTGTTGACCTATCTTGTCGATCCGCTGATCAAAAGGATTACGGTTTCAATGAAAGAGGAGTAGTGTTATGCAGAGAACTAAACATTATGAGTAGGTCGATCATGAAGCTATTGGTGCATTTGATAGTTTTGGCGGTGATAGCTGTTGCGTTGCCTGTTCATGCTGCTCAGCTCGATTTAACGACAGCTTATCAGAAGGCATTGGAGCATGATGCCCGGTTAGGTTCTGCAAAAGCTGATAATCAGATCTATAAAGAGGAGATCGGCAAGGCGAGGTCACAGTTTCGGCCAAATGTGCGCATGAACGCATCGCGTGGACGCAGTGCGACACAGCATGGCTATTTGGGGAGCTTTTCTGCTCCTGATTACTATAACACAATTAATTATGGTGTCTCGGTTCGTCAGCCGCTGCTCAATTTTTCTAATGTTGCCAGCTACAAACAGGCCAAAGTTGTGTCAGCAAAAAGCGATGTTGACTTGGGGAAAGAGGAGGCAAGTCTGATTGTCAGAACAACAGAAGCCTATTGTAATGCATTGTATGCCGAGGATAATCTTGCTTTCAGCAAAGCGTTGATACAGGCAACACTGGAGCAGCTTGAGCAGGCCAGGCAGCGATTTGAGAAGGGGTTCGGTACGATCACCGAAGTGGAGGAGGCACAGGCGGGCTACGATAGTGCCTTGGCAGAGGGTGTGGACATTATGAACAGCGTCGAGTTCAGTCGCCAGGAGCTGGAAAATCTTACAGGGGTCTACCCGGATCAGCTTTGCCGGGTGGTGTCGGAGAAGCTGCTGCTTCAGCGACCGCTGCCTAACAATGTCGAATCGTGGATCGAACTTGCTCACTCTGCCAATCCGGAAGTGGTCGGCGCACGTCAGGAAATTGTTATTGCAAAAAGAGAGATCGAAAAGCAGCGGGCTGCCCGATATCCAACGATTGATCTGGTTGCAGGGAGAAACTATTCCGAGAGTGAAAATAATTATTCAATCGGCTCAACCTACGACACCTATTCCATCAGTGTGCAGATGAGTGTGCCGATGTATACCGGAGGTTATGTCAGCGCTTCGGTACGTCAGGCTCATGCAAAGTGGCTGAAAGCGGGGGAGCAGCTTAACTGGCAGGAACGCGGGGTTGAATCGGATATAAGAAAGTATTATAACGGCTCTATCAGCAGTATTGAGCAGGTCAGGGCTTATGAACAGGCAGTCCACTCTCATGAAATTGCCTTGATCGGTACACAAAAAGGGTATAAGGCAGGGTTGCGCAGTAATGTTGACGTTCTTGATTCTCAGCAGAAGCTCTATGCAAGCCGGAGAAATCTCGCAAAAGCACGCTATCAGTACATTCTCAATCGTCTCATGCTCAGGCAAACCGCAGGCATTCTTTCTGCAACCGACATCGAAGAGGTGAATGGTTGGCTTGTTGCCATAAAACCATAAATACGGTTTCAAGCACCCGAGTTACCCATGTTCGCTTTTTGTCGTCATCATGGTTGTTTCTTGTTTTTCTTTTTTCTGTGCAAGGTGTTTATGGCATCTTTTCATTATGTTAGTATGATACATAGGGTTTTTTTTTGATGATGATTGTTTTTGTTATCAGAATTTCTCTGAAATCGTATTGATTCAAGCCGCAGTTTTTTTCCTCTGCGTGCTACCGTGAAGTGAGTTTTAAGCGTTTTAATATAAATGAGTTAATGTAGTGGCCAG
>CAJAAV010000055.1 GCA_903937835.1 uncultured Chlorobiaceae bacterium
AATTATTGTTATACGATAAATAAATAATAGAAATACAAATATGAAATTATCGGATTACGTTATAAAAAGACTGTCAGAGCACAATGTTGAAGTAGTATTTACTATTACTGGTGGAGGGTCAATGCATTTAAATGATTCACTTGGAAAATCTCAAGAGGTTAAATATTTCTGCAACCACCATGAGCAGGCGTGCGCAATTGCTGCCGAAGGATATTCGAGAACACTGAATAAACTTGGCGTAGTGATGGTAACATCAGGCCCTGGAGGCACCAATACCATTACTGGGGTAATTGGGCAATGGACTGATTCGGTCCCAGTGCTGTATATATCTGGGCAAATTAAATACGAGACATCAATTGAGTCATGCAAAGAAATTGGTTTAAGACAACTTGGTGATCAGGAAATTAATATTGTTGATATCGTAAAGCCTATAACTAAATATTCCAAATTTGTTAATGATTCGAATAAAATAAAATACTATTTGGATAAAGCAATATATATGGCGACTACTGGTCGTCCAGGTCCGGTATGGTTAGATATCCCGCTAAATATTCAGAATTCACAGATAGATGAAGATAGTCTTTTTGAATTTATAGTGCCACCAATAGTCAACAATTTAAAGCTAACGGATTCTCAGATATCACAATGTATAGATGAAATAAAAAAAGCTAAAAGGCCAGTACTTGTTGTTGGGAGAGGTGTTCGTATTGCGGATGCTGAAAATGAGTTGCTGTTTTTTGCCAAGAGTTTGAATATACCTGTTGTAACAACATTTAATGGCGTTGATGTTATTGAGAGCGGAGAACCCTTGTTTATGGGAAGAATAGGGAGTATCGGTAATCGCGCAGCAAATTTTGTTGTTCAAAACTGTGATTTATATATATCCATTGGGTCAAGAAATAATATCAGGCAGATTAGTTATAATTGGGAAAATTATGCAAGGGAAGCAAGAAAAATAATTGTTGATATTGATCAGGCTGAGCTAAATAAGCCTACAATTAAAGCTGATATCGCAATATGCCTAAATGCAAAAGTATTTTTAACTCAGCTTATTGCAAAAATAAGTGAAGAAAATATTTCTCATAGTAAATATGCGGAATGGCTTGACTGGTGCTTAATTAGAAAAAATAAGTATCCACAAGTAAACGACTGTGAAATAGTGAATTCTGAAAATAATAGTGTAGATTTATATCCCTTTATTAAAAAGATGACAGAGTGCTTAAACGAAAATGACATTATTGTTGCAGGAAATGGTAGCGCATGTGTTGGTTTGTTTCAGGCCGGGGTTGTTAAAAAAAATCAGACTATGTTTTGGAACTCCGGAAGTGCAACAATGGGATATGATTTGCCCGCAGCAATCGGAGCCAGTATTGCATCGAATAATGGAAAAGTTATCTGTGTTGCTGGCGATGGAAGTATGCAGATGAATATCCAGGAGCTACAAACCATTGCGTTTAACAATCTGCCGGTTTTAATATTTTATTTGAATAATAACGGGTACATATCAATGCGCCAAACTCAGAAATCATTTTTCAATGGACGAATTATGGGCAGCGATGATACCAGCGGCATCGGCTTCCCGAATATTCACAAGATTGCCAATGCTTATGGAATAACTACAAGGAAAATCAGTACCCATAATAATATTGCAGATACTGTTAAAGAGATGCTTGAATTAAATAAGCCCGTTCTTTGTGAAGTGGAATTAAAAAATGATTATATTTTTTCTCCTAAACTTTCATCAGAAGTTAAGTCAGATGGACGAGTGATCTCAAAACCACTTGAAGATATGTATCCATTTCTTGATAAAGATGAGCTATATGAAAATATGCTCATAAAGCCATTAAGTGAATAAGTATAATATCTTCTTATTATGTGAGTATTTGTTAGGTTCTGTCAAGTTATAGTCCCTTATTGCTGCATAGGGAAATTTAAAACCGTATATTATGCTTAAGTCTGAAAAAAATTTAAACCGTATTTGTCCAGTATGTCATTGTAAAACTGGAAATGTGTTGCATACTCAAAAATTTGCTCTTTCGGATAACCATATTTTGCCAAAAGTTTATGACGTAGTTGCCTGTTCAGTCTGTGGTTTTGTTTTTGCGGATACTACTGCTGGTCAAGTGCAATATGATGTCTTTTACCGGGACTTTTCAAAATATGAGGATTTAACTATTTCCTCTGGTGGAGGTTTGTGTGAATGGGATAAAAATAGACTTAGCGAGGCAGCTAAATGGATAGACAATGCAATAGATAATAAATCAGCATCCATTTTAGATATTGGATGTGCAAATGGAGGTTTATTAAATGAAATGCGTAAACTTTCATATGATAACTTAACAGGTATAGATCCATCGCCATCATGTGTCATTTATGTTTCTAATATTGGTATTGAGTGTTTTAATGGCTCATTATTTAATTACGCGGCTTTGCCTGCTGATAAAAAATATGACTGCATTTTTCTTTCGCATGTATTGGAGCATGTATACGATCTTGATAGAGCAATAGTTGCTGTAACAAAAATATTAAATCCACATGGATTTCTTTATATCGAAGTTCCTGATGCGTCTCGTTATTCAGAATATTACATTGCTCCATTTTCTTACTTCGATATTGAACATATCAACCACTTCGATGAAAGCTCTCTTTTAAATCTCTTCCGAAATGAAGGGTATATTGCAACTAAGTTAGTAAAAAAAGTTATTCAGGTATCAAGCACAAACCAGTATCCAGCTATTGGTTTATTATTAAGAATATCAGCAAAAGACATTATTACACGGCCTAATAAAATTCTTAATGACTCTGCTTGTAAAGACATTAAAGCATATATTTCGATGTCACTTGAAAATGATTACCATGATCAGATTGATGCACTTGCGAATAGCAATGAAGCTATTATTATATGGGGAGCTGGATCCTATACACTCAGGTTACTAGAAACTACATTACTTGGAAAATGTGTCATTAATGCTTTTGTTGATAGTGATAAATCAAAACAAGGACAGGATATGTATGGGAAACCAATCGTTTCACCCGAGTCACTTGTTAATATTCCGACACTTTGCCCAATAGTAGTCTGTTCGGCTCTTTATAGTACCGATATTCTCCATCAGATTTATTCTATGAACATTCAAAATAGAGTTTTGATAGCTTAATCATTTTTGAAAAACGATGGAGTTTATTTTATTAATATTGTTTTTGAAATAATTCTGATTTGCTCTTACAATAATAAAATTATTTATTGTTTGAACGTATGTACGAGTTGCAGAATATATAAGCGCTCATCAGAAATTGATTCCGTAGTAAAACAAGGCATGACACTCAACAGGCATACGTAAACGACTCGATATTACGGGATGACTTATTATTGACCGCTTAGCGCTGTTTTAATAGCGCAGCGTAATTAAGGCGCAATATAAGGATGCAATAAGATGAGCATAAATGAAAGGTAAAACAGCATTAATAACCGGCTCTTCGCGTGGTATTGGCAATGCCATTGCTCAGCTCTTTTTGGAGCAGGGAGCGCGGCTACTTACCCCTGCCCGCAGGGATTTAGACTTGTCTAGCAACGATTCTATCGAGAGATATTGTTCGCATGTTGATCAGCCGGTTGATATTGTTGTAAACAACGCAGGAATCAATGTATTGGCGGCGGCTTATGAGTTCAGCGATACTGAATTGGCTGAGATGATGCAAGTGAATCTTTTAGCGCCGATGCGGTTGTTACGCGCTCTTTCACCAGGGATGGCTCAACGGGGTTATGGTCGCATAGTCAATATCAGTTCAATCTGGAGTGGCGTATCAAAACCACGTCGTTTTCTCTATTCGACTACTAAGTCAGCAGTGAATGGCATGACCAGGGCACTTGCGGTTGAGCTCGCTTCCTCTGGGATACTTGTTAATGCAGTAGCTCCAGGATTTGTTAATACGGAGTTGACCAGACAGAACAATTCCGAGGAAGCGATTGGTCAAATTTTCGCTTCGATTCCGGCAGGTCGTCTGGCAGAGCCAAAAGAGATCGCCGAAGTTGTTGCTTTTCTTTGTTCAGAGCGTAACAGCTATTTGACCGGACAAACAATTTTCGTTGATGGAGGTTTTACATGTCAGTAATTGCAATTCAATCAAATTTACGGGATTATACCGTACATTTTCACGATGATGCGAGCTTTATAGAAGGATTTACCCGTTTTCCACAGAAGCTTTTTGTTATAGACGAGAACGTCTGGAAACTTCATGGTACGGGTTGTCTGGCTGCTCTTGCGGATTCTGAACGGGTTATTTTTCCTGTCAGTGAGGAACTAAAAAATCTTGAGAGTGTCATGGAGCTTTATGACCGCCTTATGGAATGCTCCGCTAAAAAGAACATGACGCTTATCTCTATTGGCGGTGGCATTATTCAGGACATCACAGGTTTTGTTGCCTCGACGCTCTATCGTGGACTCAACTGGGTCTTCATCCCGACTACGCTGCTGGCTCAGGCCGATAGCTGTATCGGCAGCAAAACCTCCCTTAACTATAAGCGGTTCAAGAACCTGATAGGTACTTTTTATCCACCTTCCGAGGTGCATATCTTTTCCAAATTCCTGCAGACACTTGAAAAATATGATTTTTTGAGTGGGATGGGTGAGGTTGCCAAACTGCACATCATGGGTGGAGTTGATACGATCTCATCATTTATCGTGGTTTTACCGGCTCTTCTTCGCCGGGATGATGCTGCAATTTTATTGGCAATCCGACGTTCGCTTACGGTAAAGTTAAGCTATATGGAGGGTGATGAATTTGATACTGGAAGGCGTAATCTTCTCAACTATGGGCATTGTTTTGGGCATGCGCTGGAGACCGTCAGCGGTTATGCCATCCCGCATGGACAGGCTGTGGTTGTAGGGATGCTTGTGGCAAATCGTATCGCTGTGAAGCGTGGTCTGCTTTCTGAGGTTGCTGCCCAGCGTTTTGCAGAGCATTTTTTGAACTTGCTGCTGGATTTCAAGCTAGAGCTATCCGGGTATTCTCTGGCCGAATTAATAGCTGCAATGAGACAAGACAAAAAGCGGGTTGGCGATGGACTTGTCATGGTTATGGTGACTGATACCCTTGAGATGGTAAAGGCCGATGATGTTAAAACGGAAGAAATAGAAATGGCTGTAAAAAGCTTTCCATAATACCGTTAAAGTAGAAAATTACGCGTATCTCTTTTTTAATTTATAGAAGATATTATATGAATGTACTTGAAGTTCAAATGGTTGAAGTGCTTGAAGAGCTGCGCGATAACTATGGCGTATTCGAGATCAAGGCAGAATTTGAGGCAGAAGGCAGTCGCATTGAAGAGATGATGCGTCTCAAGGATGTCACGTCAAAAGTTAATTTGCCAATTATCCTCAAAATTGGAGGTGTTGAGGCTGTAACGGATATCTATAATGCAATTTCAATTGGCGTAAAAGGGGTCATTGCTCCGATGGCCGAAACAGCATTTGCGGTTTCCAAGTTTCTTAATGCTGTTGAAACATTTGTTGCTGAGGATAATCGCAAAGACATTGATTTTGCTATTAATATTGAAACCATTACCGCCTTTAATAATCTTGACAGTATTTTGGCCATCCCTAATATTTCCATGCTGCAAGGGGTTACCATCGGCAGGGTAGATTTTGTGGGTTCAATGGGGCATGATCGTGGTCAGGTTGACAGTGATGAAATTTATTCGTACTGCTCAAAAATATTCAAAAAAGCCAGGCAGTGTAATCTTAAAACAGGACTTGGCGGGGCAATTTCAACGGGATCTATTGATTTTATCAAAAATCTTTGTGCCAATAATCTTATTGACAAGTTTGAGACACGAAAAGTCGTGTTTAAAGCAGACACAATATTCGGTAACCCGGAAAAAGCAATTCTCAAGGCAGTAGAGTTTGAACTGCTCTGGCTGAAAAGCAAACGTCGCTATTACCACCGTATTAAGTCTGAAGATGAACACCGTATAGAGATGCTTGAAAAAAGGCTGTCTATAAATTGAACTTCTTGTTCTGTATCGCATGTCGACACTTTTGGTTATTGGGGGAACCGGTTTTTTTGGCAAATCTATTCTTGATTGCTTCAGGCTGGGCAAGCTTGAAAAGTGGGGGATAGAGCGGGTCATCGCAATGTCACGCAATGCCGAAAGCTTACGCAAAGAGGCTCCGCTATTGATCTCTTCAGGTGTCGAGTTATACTCAGGAGATATTACTACAACGGCATCACTTCCTGCTGCTGATATTGTTATTCATGCAGCTGCTTCGACTGATGCTGCGCGATATATTTCTTGCCCGTTGCAAGAAAAACAAAACATTCAGGCAGGGACGTACAACTATTGCAAGCTTGCAAAAACTTTTCATGCCAAGAGCAAAATTCTCTATGTAAGTTCTGCAGCAGTTTATGGTAAACAGCCCGCAGGTATTGCTAATATTCCTGAAGATTATCTATTGAGTGACCTATCAGGACTTTCTGATGGTAAACGAGATTATGCTGCGGCGAAGCTTGATGCTGAAGAAGCAGTAAAGAACCTTGGTCAGCAGGGGCTTTCGGTGGGTATTGCTCGTTGTTTTGCTTTTGTTGGCCCATGGCTTCCTTGCAATAAGCACGTTGCAAGTGGTAATTTTATCAAAGATGGCTTGCAGGGACGACCGATTACCGTTAAGGCACGGAAGGAGGTTTATCGAAGTTATATGTATGCCGATGATCTTGTTGAGTGGTTGATGACGATTGCTCTTCATGCAAGCCTGGAATGCCCAGTGTATAATGTTGGATCTGATCAGGTAGTCCTTATGGGTGATCTTGCCAGACTTATCGCCAATGAGTTCGGGGTTGATGCCCGTATCCTGGATATAACAGACTCTGACGTAGATCGTTATATCCCCTCAATAGAAAAGGTTAAGCGTGAACTTGGATTAACGTTGCGTCATGATTTGATTTCTGCAATTCGTTATAGCGTTCGTGAGATTGAATTTAATAACATAATGATTCCATAACTTATTTTAATGCAACAATTTATCAGGCAGCATAAAGAGAAAATTGCCTATCTCCTCACAGGTGGCTGGAATACACTTTTCGGTTATGGTGCATTTGCGTTATTGTATTATCTATTTTCGCATACTTTGCACTCTATAGTTATTTTGACTTTAAGCTATGCCATGAGTATTACAAATTCATACATTGGATATAAGTTATTTGTTTTCAAAACGAAAGGGAGTGTTTTCAAAGAGTATTTGAGGTTTTATGTTGTTTACGGAGGAGGTTATTTAATCAATATCATTACGTTTCCATATTTTGTGTTTTATTTAAAGGTTAATCCATACGTAGCTCAGGTTATTATTACTGGCTTTACCGTCGCCTTTAGTTATTTTTTACACAAAAACTACTCATTCAGAAATAGTGTTAAACAAAGTAATTAATAGCAAGTTTCTTATTCTTATTATTTCTATACTAATAATTATAGGTTCTCACGTATATACTCTTTTCTTTTTTCCGCCGACAGAAGGGTGGTGGCAAGCTTATGCATATCTATATAACAAGGGGTTCAGGCTTTATACTGATGTGAATTTAGCATTCCCTCCGTTATTTGTAATATTTAATTCATGGATATTGCATTTAACCGATTCTTTTTTATTTAATAGGTTGATAGGTGTGTTATTCGTTATTGTAATATTTATAATATTCTACTTTTTTTTGTTGCAAGAATATTCAGTAATTACATCTGTAATTGCTGCGTTGTCAGGGATTCTTCTTTCAATGTATAATGTCGTCTAT
>CAJAAV010000056.1 GCA_903937835.1 uncultured Chlorobiaceae bacterium
ATCCGAAACTATCATGTTATTAAAACGCTATTCCAGCCGCCGCCGCTATTTTAGCAGCCAAATTCTGAAAATCCGTATAGCAACTCCTTACAGCTTCGATGTGGGCTCCAATCGCCCCATCGGCAGATTTCAGGAAAAAAATCGGTTTACGAGCCTCCATTGCCATTGGCATCAAGCTACGATAATGCTTGAGCAATGAGAGGCAGTATGGATCTTGCGCAACTGGCGGCAAGGAGGTAATTGGTTCATTCAGAACAGCATCCCTGTAAACAAGAGGTATTCGCTCCATCCAGCGTTTATAGGCCTTGACGGGCCGGGTATCGAGCATACCGTGTTGCATTACGATATAACCAACAGGCTGCATCGCCCCTCTGGGCATCGGGAGATCCAGCGGAGCTTTGGTGAGAAGTTCCGCCCATAGGGTACGCCACTCTCGAAGTGTCGGTCCAAGATTCTTGAGACCTTGCAGTGAGAATAGATCAGGAGCCAGCGGCAAACAAACCTGATCGGAAGCAATCAACGCCGAGCGATTGATGGCCCCTAGATTTGGGCCAACATCAATCAACACCAGCTCTGCGCCCCATTCCGATCCACGCTGTACAAGACGATGAAACGCTGTCATGGTTCGAAACGCTGATTCATCGCGGTTGTGACATCGTGGCCATGCATCCGAAAGTTTGTCTTCAAACCGTGATAAACCAAGGTCGCCCGAAACAAGACCGAGGGTCTTGGTGATCATTTCTATATGGGGTTGAGCAATATCACCAGTTCCCCGTAAAATCGGGCGGATGGCCCCATACACCGTGTCTGGATGCTCATCATCGGGCCATAAAGTTTCCAGACGATCCTCATCAAGAAACATGGCTGTGAGATTTGCTTGCGGGTCAAGATCGACCGCAAGTGTTTTGATGCCATGGTCAGCAAACATCCAGGAAAGATGATAGACCAGTGAGGTCGTGCCGACACCTCCCCTGTTGTTAAAAAACGCGATGGTTTTCATGGAAGCCTCCGAAATATCTTGACCAACACAGAGTGCTCATCAAACTCAAATTGAGCAGGCGGGTTGCCGTTCTGTGCCAGAAGCGCTTGTGCTCGCTGCACACCATAGCCGAACCTGTTCACAAAACCAAGCGATTTCATGGCTTCGGCAATAACCGGATTGCGGTAACTGTTACGGGTTGGGAAATTTTCAGGTGTTGCCTCACCATACAAGCCACCTGGACTCTGGATCTCAATGTGATCACTGAATGCGTAAAAACGAACCGGTGAATTGCTGTCGTAGTTGCGGTGCATGATGGCATTCATAAGCAGCTCCCGTAACGCCCACTCGGGATAGTCAGGTTGCATTTTTTCCTCAAAGGCACTGACCTTGCGCATGGTTGTCTGTATCAGAAGCTTGATTCTCCCTTCCAGCTCTCGCAACAGGGTGTGAAGGTCGCCGGAAATCTCTGCCTGGTCGTCAGGCTGTTCCGTCAAGTCTGTTCCGGATAGCTTGAGATATTGAACATAGGCACCTGGTAAAAAGAATCTGGGGTTTTTCCCAAAAAGTAATATACCGCCATACGTCGGGCAGGCTGGTTTGGGGTCGTACAACCGCAAAGATGCCAACTGTAATTCAACCGTTCGATTGTTTGCCGCAATGGTTTCAGGATCAACCGCTTCACGCCGATAGGCATCGAATTGACCTAACGCAATATCTTCAATTGTTGCTTCTGAGCATGGCCGTGCATCAAAGGAGCGTGCAAGGGCAACACGCCGTTCAGTAAGAACACGCTCTTCCTGCTCATTGGCGATGCCTTTCCGTGGCCCGACTCTGATGTACACTCGTCCTTTGTAACGAACAGGAGGAAGATCAGAGGGATGAACTTCAACAACAGCCACATCTCCGTCAGAGAGTGCGAATCTGGCGACAGTCATGTAAGGCTGGGGTAACACATTGCCTTGAGAACGAATACCGCCAAGGTTTTTGAGGAGTTCGTCAGTAACAGTCAGCCCGGACAGAACTCCTTTGTCTGTTACTCCTATCAAAAGATAACCCGGGTTTCGATGATTGGGCAAATCATTGGCAAATGCACAAATCGCCTGACTGAATTTATCGGTATCACTTACTGATGTCGTTCGTTCAATAGTATCGGCCTCCATATCGGTCAGTAATACCTTGAGCTGATCTTCGGATAACATAATACTCACAGTTTCAGAAATTCGCTGATTTCAAAATTGCACCTTTCACGCGCCACTTGACTTCAATATGCCGTGATTCAGGGCTTGAGGCCAGCCGACGCTGAAGAGAGGTGAGAGCAAAGCCAACAGAGCTTTTTCGTTGACCGTCAAGCTGGTCAGCTTTGCCCATTTCCGTTTTCACATAATCGGTTACATCAAAAGACCATGGGCGCTCGGTGGTGGCAACCGCAATGTTCTCTTCATCGGCCCGACCAAGCAGCCGCTCTTTGAGGGTACCTTCCGGAGTCTGGTAGATAACCCGAACAGCTCCGTCAGCAACTGGAATGACCGCGATAACCGTTGCAACAGCCGAAGGTTCAAGACCTGTAAGGGAACTGCCCGACGTTATCTCTTCAATGCGCATTGGTCGTTTCTTGTGATATTCGGTCATTCAATAGAGCCGCTCTATTTACTAAACATTTACATCAATTATGGCGCAAATATTTCAGTAATGACTGACAATACCTTCGCTTTTGTTTTGGAGTCAATTTCTCCGAGTTTGTGAACCAATCGCGATTTATCAACGGTTCTGATTTGGTCAAGAACCACCTGCCCATCCTTGTGATTGAAAGTGCAGTTGACCCGTGTAGGGTAATCTCTGCTTTTGGTGGTCATGGGAGCAACAATAACCGTAGCAATGTAATGATTCATTTCATTTGGTGAAATAACAAGACATGGCCGAGTCTTGCGTATTTCACGCCCTATCGTGGGATCAAGGTTGACCAGGTACACCTCAAATCGTTTGACTACCATTGCCATTCGTCCTCATCCCATGAGGATTGGCTATCAAGTTCACCATCAAGGAGAGTGTCATCTCCTGCAGCGGCCATGCTCGCGAACTTTTCATCCCAGCCCTGACGGGGAAATGATGCTGAACGAATAATTAACGTTTTATCCTCGACATCCAGCTCCACATTTGTACCTAAGTGGCACTGTTCAATCAGCACCTTCGGAATCCTGATTCCCTGAGAATTTCCGATACGAACGATTCTTGTTCGCATACATCCCTCCTGTGTTAAAACTTACCCTGAATAGGTACAATGTAATTACAAAAGAAGGATGTTTCAATAAAAATTGACACAAAATCAGAAAATGTTTCGCACTTCTGGTGTCATGCAGATTTGATCAAACTCAAATTGCGCAGGGGAGGATTGCCGTTTTGTTCCAGAAGCGCTTCAAGGTAGCCGCGCC
>CAJAAV010000057.1 GCA_903937835.1 uncultured Chlorobiaceae bacterium
GGCCAGAACCATTCTCACGACCGGGCTATTGGCACCAGAGTTAAGAGCGGCAATACTGCTTGCAGTGAATTCACCGCCAGCAATTTATCGCTTTTTTGTTCAAGGTCCGTGTGCGGTAACCGGTAGGCTACGGAAGGCTCACAAGCAATGAATGCGGGCTATATTAACCTGGTTTGGATTACACCTGAACGATTTGATGCCGCGCAAACGCTACGCCTGAAATTTAACGATAAACCAGATATCTCTTTTACTGATTTGACATCAATGGGTGTTATGCTGGAGCTGAAAATGAGCAAGATTATTACTGGAGATGCCCACTTTACCCATGTTGGAATGGGGTTTGTATTATTGCCATAAAAAACAACCATCTATCAAAACAATAATACCAAACAGCAAAGCAACAAAGAGATATTTTGGAGAAAAAAAATGAAAAAGACGACATACATTGATAATGATGAGCAAGAATTAGCGGAATCACTTGAAAAGGAGAACTGGATTTCCGATCTCGACACGAAAGAGAAAAATCAATATGCAGAAAATGCCCTGTATAGCCTGAACACAAAAAAAGGCAGAAGAGACGGGATAAACACAGTTTGATTTTCAATTAGTCAATACCTCGTTACTTGTTCTCCTTCGTTCCCTTCGATGAAAGAGCCCTCTTCACCATTTTCTCTACATTTGTTTCCATTTTTACTGGCAACAGCTCAATGTCAGGATGATTTTGGGCATAAACACGAAAAATTTCGTCGGCAAATGACTGGCCTATAGCCGACACCCCGTCAAAGTCAAAAATGACGTGGTTGAACCTCTCTATGCGAGACAACAGCCTTTTCGCCTGGGATCGAGAGACAAGTTTCTCATTTTCATATTGCGCTAACCGAACAGGAATAACTGTTTTGTTAAACTGAAATTCATCCGGCCCGGCATAATCATCAAAAACCGTCTGGATATCACGCGTCGAATCTCGCTTGACAAGCATATATACCGCAGTACCAGATTCATTTTCAGAAAACTCCGTCTCCAGAATAAAATCAAATGCTGATTGATCATCATGACGAAAACTCACCCCTTTTGAATCGATTCGGAACTCATCAAATACCCGCGAAGTAAAGAATATCCCTTCTCCTGTATGGTTATCCGGATCTGTCGTCAATTTTCCTTTAGATAATTCAAAGAGAGCCTGGCGCTCATCGTTCAGATTGCATAATCTCTTAATTTTTTTGAAAATGCCCTCTCCATCATCGGCCACCATGATGATGATTTTTTCCTTGTCTCTTATGGCGGAGATAGAAACATGTTGCCCGCCAGAATGATCAATGGCGTTGTTGACCATTTCGGTAAATCCATATTGGCTTATGTCGACAATGTTTTCAGGCAACCCTTCAACAATAAATGAATAGTGATCCCTCCAAACCTGATCTTCTGAAAATGCATCGTCGAGTTGAAACAGTGACTTATACTCCCTTACATCCCCCAAAAAATATCTTTTTCCCTTTCCCGTACCGTCAGAGTTCAAACGTCCCTCTTTTTCCAGGAGTTTTATATGGTTATGTACTGCTTGAGGGGTTATAGAGAATATTTGGGCAATATGTTTACAAATATCAGCAGGATGGTGCCTGACATCCCTGACGATTTGGCACCGTATGTTCTCGCCCCGTTCTTTGTTATTCATGCGCTATCCTTGATGAAAATTGTTTTCTTAAAGGATAATTTTTTTTTCTTAAAGGACAAAAGGTATTTTATTCTTTTTCAGCGCATGATGAATGGGGCAAATCCCGGTGTAACCGATAAATGTATGATGCTTTATTCGTTCAGATACGTTAATTTTGAAAAAAATACGCGGGCAATAACAATCACTGAAGAGGTGGCGATATGGCAACTGCAGAGCAGATAAAAACTGTCAAACTGTCAATATCTTGTCAATAGACTTTCAATATCTTGTCAATAGACTTTCAATATCTTGTCATAAACCCTGAAACGGATGAAGAAAAAGCAGCTCTTTGATCTCATTGCCCTTGGCGAGGGTTTCACAACCGAGTTCAAGCGGTCGGGTACGTCGAATCTTGGCCGTGAGATCTGTGCTTTTGCCAATGCTACCGGTGGGGTAATTTTGATCGGTGTGGCGGATAATGGCGAGATCACAGGTGTTGATGATTTTAACCGTCTCAAGTCGGAGGTGCAGACAACAGCCCGTTCGGCTGAACCTCCGATAGTAGTTGATATTGCAAGTGTTGACAGGGTGTTGTGCGTCACAGTGCCGGAGCAGCATGGCAAACCCTATTCGTTCGGGGGCAAGTTTTTTATGCGCGAAGGGGCATCATCGCAGAAGATGTCTCGGGAGGAGATCCGGAAATTTTTTTTCAGGGAGGGGCTGATTCATTTTGATGAAACACCCTGCGACCGCTTTTCGATTCATGATGATTTGACAAGTGACGTCTGGAAACTTTTTCAGCGTCGGGCAAAAATTCCGGTGGATATGGAGCCGTTGACAGCTCTTGCCAATCTGCACCTTTTCAAGGATGGTTCTATGGTCCATGCTGGCGCGTGGCTGCTGGCAAAGGATATCCGCAAATTTACTATCAGCGCCGATGTTGCCTGCGCCTTGTTTCTCGGTACCGACAAGGAGCGAATTCTTGACAGGCGCGGTTTCGACCGCGATATCTATTCCATGATTGATGATGTGATGGTTTATCTTCTCTCCAAGATCAATGTGGAGTACATTATCAAGCATGTCAAGCGTGATGAGCGGCCTGAACTGCCTGAAGAGGCGTTGCGCGAGGCGGTGGTGAATGCGCTTGCCCATCGCGATTATCGTTCCACGGCAAATGTGCAGGTCTATATTTTCAAAGATCGGGTGGAAATTGTCAGCCCTGGCGGACTGCCTGCAGGCATGACTGAGGCTGATCTTGGCTTCAAGAGTATTCCACGCAATCCGCTCTTGTTCGGGATGCTGCACCGCATGGAGGCGGTTGAGCATATCGGCTCGGGAATCCGGCGTATCCGCAATTTGTGCCTCGATTATGGGGTTGCAGAACCCCAGATTGATGTGTCGGAGCATTGGTTTACCGTGACTTTTCCCCGACCAGGGAGTCGAGTTGAAAGTCAACAGCCAGAGTCGCAGCCAGAGTCACGGCCAGAGTTGCAGCCAGAGTCATTGGATATTTTTGTATTGAGGCTGCTTGACAAATCCACTCTTTCTAAATCGGATATTTCAAAAGGCCTGGGGCAGAAATCTGTTTCCGGTCAGCTCAATAAGGTCATACGGCGACTTCTGTTGGATGGTTATATAGAGTATACTATTCACGGAAAGCCTGTGAGCCGCCTTCAGCAATACCGCATTACAACGAATGGGAAAAGATTATTGGCTGATTCGGAGGTAAAACCATGATACCGAAGTTTCAGAATGTTCGTGAACAGCCAGAGTTAACCCCGCATGAAACACCTCATGTTGGGGCCCATGATGAGGCCCATGATAGGGTGGCCTTCATCAAGCTTCAACAATCAATGCAGGAGCGCCAGTGACCCCATCTCCCTACACCGAAGACTCCCTCGTTCAGCAAACGACGGCGGACTATCTGGAGCAGCAACTGGGTTGGGAGTCAATCTATGCCCACAACCGTGAGGACTTTGGCCCCGACAGTCTTCTGGGGCGCCGGGATGACCGGGAGGTGGTGCTGACGCGCACGCTCAGGGCGAAGCTGGTTGAGCTGAATCCGGGGTTGCCTGATACGGCTTATGACGATGCGCTGCGCCAGATTGTGACAACCACGGCGACGCAGACATTGCTGGCGACGAACCGGGAGAAGTACACGCTCTTTCGCGACGGGGTGCTGGTCACCTTCCAGAATGAAAAGGGGGAGCGGCTGAAACATCGGTTGCGGGTGTTTGATTTTGATGAGCCGTTGAATAACCATTTTCTCTGTGTGCGGGAGCTCTGGATTCGCGGCGATCTCTACCGGCGGCGTCCTGATATTGTGGGCTTTGTCAACGGTTTGCCGCTTCTCTTCATGGAGTTCAAGAATATCGGCAAGGATATTCGCTCGGGCTACGAGAAGAATTTCAAAGACTATACCGATACCATCCCGCATATCTTTCATCACAACGCTTTGCTCATTTTTGGCAATGGTCACAAGGCGAAGCTTGGCTCCATTACCAGCAGGTGGGAGCATTTTCATGAGTGGAAGCGGCTTGCCGAGCGTGAGCCGGGGGTTGTGGAGATGGAGACGCTGCTCAGGGGGTTGTGCCAGAAGAGCAATGTTATGGATCTCTTTGAGAACTTTATCGCCTTTGATGACTCTTCGGGCGAGGCAAAAAAGATTGTTGCCCGTAACCATCAGTTTCTCGGGGTGAACCGTGCCCTTGAAGCGGTTGTGGAGCGACGCCAGCGCAAGGGGAAGCTTGGCGTCTTCTGGCATACCCAGGGGTCGGGGAAGAGCTATTCGATGCTCTTTTTTACGCGCAAGGTGCATCGTAAACTTGGCGGCAACTTCACCTTTCTGATTCTTACCGATCGCGACGATCTCGATACGCAGATTTACAAGAGCTTTGCCGGTTGCGGTGTGGTGGATAACGATCGCGACCCGTGCCGTGCTTCCAGCGGGCAGCACCTGTGCGACTTGCTCGGGCAGCACAAGAAGTATGTTTTTTCGCTGATTCAGAAGTTCAATGTGGAGGTGAAGCCGGAGGAGAGCTATACCAGCAGGGACGACATTATTGTCATCACCGATGAGGCGCATCGGACGCAATACGGGATGCTGGCGCTCAATATGCGCAATGCGTTGCCGAATGCCAGTTTTATCGGTTTTACCGGCACGCCGCTCTTCAAGGATGACGAGATTACCCGTCGTGTGTTTGGCGACTATGTTTCGACCTACGATTTTCAGCGGGCGGTGGACGACAAGGCGACGGTGCCGATCTACTACGATGCCCGTGGTGAGAAACTTGGCATTGCGCTGGGTGACTTGAATGAGCGCATTGCCGAGAAGGTTGAGAGCCTTGAGATTGAGGATATCAATGTTACCGAGCGGCTTGAGCAGGCTCTTCGGCGCGATTATCACATCATCACGGCTGAAAAGCGCCTCAACCAGATTGCGCGTGATTTTGTGCACCACTACTCCAACGGCTGGGAGTCGGGCAAGGCGATGATGGTCTGTATCGACAAGATCACCTGTGTGCGCATGTATCTGCTGATTGAGTTTTACTGGCAGGAGCGGATCGGGGAGCTGGAGCGTGAATTGCCCGCGCTTGCTGATGAACAGGAGGAGATTCAGCGTCAAAGGAAGATTGCCTGGATGCGCGAAACTCTCATGGCGGTTGTTGTGAGTGAGGAGCAGGGCGAGGTGGAGAAGTTCCGCAAGTGGGATCTCGATATTCTGCCTCATCGGCGGCTCATCAAGGAGGGAATGGAGCTGCCGGACTCCATGAAAACGAAGCCACGCTTTCGCAATATGCAGCGAATGGCTCTCGACGATGCTTTCAAGGAGGAGGAGCACCCTTTCCGCGTTGTGTTTGTCTGTGCAATGTGGCTTACCGGCTTTGATGTGCCGAGCCTGGCAACCATCTATCTCGACAAGCCGCTCAAGGCGCATACGCTGATGCAGGCCATTGCGCGGGCCAACCGGGTCAATGCGGGGAAAAACAACGGTCTGATTGTTGACTATTGTGGCATTCTCCGCCATCTGCGCAAGGCACTGGCCACCTTTGCCGGTGTGGGCGACGATGGCCATGAGGGGAGAGAGAGCGATCCTGCCAGACCGAATGAGGAGCTGCTTGCTGATCTTGTTGCGGTCAAAAGCACTGCCGTCCAGAATCTCAGTCAGGCAATTGACAACAAGCTGCGGCGACTGATGGAGCGAAACCCGCTTCGTACCAACTTTCAGCGCCATTATGAGGAGATTGTTGAGGCTTACAACCGGGAGAAAGATCGTCCCTCAATTGAGAAAACCTTTGAAGAGCTGGTGCGTCTGGTGCAGGAGCTTGATGAGGAGGAGAGCCGGGCCTTGCGTGAAGGGCTTGACGAGGAGTCGCTTGCTATTTTTGACCTTCTGAAGAAGCAGGAGCTGACCCCGCAGGAGAGAGGTCGCATCAAAAAGGTGGCGAAGGGGCTGCTTGAAACACTGAAGGGTGAAAAGCTCAGGGTCGACCACTGGCAGGAGAAGGAGTCAACCCGCGATGCGGTCCGCACGGCAATCCATGATTTTCTCTGGAGTGAGGCTACAGGTCTGCCGGTTGAGAGCTATACCGAAGAGGAGGTGAAGGGGAGGTCGGAGGAGATTTTCCGCCATGTCTATCGCGTTTATCCGAAAATTCCCTCTCCATTTTATGAAAAAACAGTTGCGGCATAAGTTAAACAATGCAATCAGGATGATCACCATAAATCTTTAGTACTGATTTCTGTCTATCCGGGCAAAAGCGTCCTGGGAACGCCGAGCTCCAGCTCGGCAGAAGAAGATTATACAAAGCAGAGCAGGATCTCGGTGTTCCCGGGCATAAGCTCAAAGATTTCGATACATCCTTACCGAATAACCTGTAATTTACGGTATTAGAAATATTGCAACCCTGAAAGATAATATTAAAGCACAAGGAACGATAATGCAGAAAAGAGAGCTTGGAAATACGGGTATGCACATTACCCCGGTCGGCTTTGGAAGCTGGGCGATTGGTGGTGATAACTGGCAATTTGGCTGGGGAGCGCAGGATGACGGTGATGCGATTGCCGCCATTGAACGAGCCGTTGAGCTTGGCATAAACTGGATTGATACGGCGGCGGTATATGGGCTTGGCCACTCGGAGGAACTGGTGGGGAAGGCTGTTGCCGGTCTGAAGCTGAAGCCCTATATTTTTACCAAGTGTTCGATGGTATGGAATGACCGCCGCCAGGTTGGATATAGTCTCAAGGCTGATTCAATACGGCGTGAGTGCGAGGCGAGCCTGAAGCGCCTTAACGCGGATGCCATCGATCTCTATCAGATTCACTGGCCAAACCCAGACGCTGACATTGAAGAGGGGTGGCAGGAGATGGCCCGTCTCAAGGAGGAGGGGCTGGTTCGCCATATCGGTGTCTCTAATTTCAGTGTTGATCAACTGCGCCGGATTATTCCGATTGCGCCGGTTGCCACCCTTCAGCCCCCCTACTCCATGCTTCGCCCGGCGATTGAACAGACCCTCCTGCCATTCTGCCTGGAGCGGAACATCGGTGTTCTTGTCTATTCTCCAATGCTCTCCGGCATGTTGAGCGGATCAATGACGCAGGAACGGGCCGCCAATTTTTCAGCTAATGATTGGCGCAGGAATAACAAGGAGTTTCAGGAACCTCGTCTTTCCGCCAATCTCGAACTGGTCGAGTTGCTTAAACGCATCGGTGCGCCGCACGGATGTTCCGCCGGGGAAGTTGCTATTGCATGGACCCTGCGCCATCCCGCCGTTACCGGCGCTATTGTTGGCGGACGTAATGCTGCGCAGGTTGAAGGTGTTGTTGGCGCTGCGGAGTTCAGGCTCAGTGATGAAGAGATTGGCGTTATTGAGCGGTTTATTGATGGTATGCCGAAATAAATAGTAAAATGGGTCGCAGAAGTGTTAATTTCAGGGAAAACAAGGTTACAACAGGAGTTGCTGTTATGATGACATTTGATGTGATGACTGTTCTGGTTCTGATTGCGGCGTTTTTGGTATCGTCGATAAAGATTCTCAGGGAGTATGAGCGGGGTGTTATTTTTCGTCTTGGTCGTATTATTGCGGCAAAAGGGCCGGGTCTGATTATTCTTATTCCCGGGATCGATAAGATGGTGAAGGTTGACCTCCGGACGGTGACGCTTGATGTCCCTCCTCAGGATATTATAACTCGCGATAACGTCTCGGTGAAGGTGAGTGCGGTGGTTTATTTCCGTGTTCTTGATCCTATAAAGGCTATTGTTGAGGTGGCGGATTTTCATTTTGCAACGTCACAATTGGCGCAGACCACGTTGCGGAGTGTGTGTGGACAGGGTGAACTTGATAATCTGCTCGCTGAACGGGATGAAATCAATGATCGTATTCAGACAATTCTCGACAAGGATACGGAGCCCTGGGGTGTCAAGGTTGCGAAGGTGGAGGTGAAGGAGATTGATCTTCCGGATGAGATGCGCCGGGCAATGGCCAAACAGGCTGAAGCTGAGCGTGAGCGCCGGTCGACCATTATCAATGCAGAAGGGGAGTATCAGGCCGCCCAGCGCCTTGCTGATGCTGCGAGGATTATTGCCGCAAGCCCTTCCGCATTGCAGCTTCGCTATTTGCAGACGCTGAAGGATATCTCTGCTGAGAACAATTCCACTATTATTTTCCCGTTACCGATTGACCTGTTCAAGGCGTTTCTTGACGGAAACAAGTCATCGGACTCTTCCAGGGCAACCTAAATTATTCCGATCATGTTCAAGATTCATTCGATTCTTTGTCCTGTCGATTTTTCTGATGCCTCCCGCAAGGCGGTTCAGTATGCCAGGGAGTTTGCTGCCAGTATGGGCTCTTTCGTTTATTTGCTGAATGTCGTGGAACCGAGGCCAATGGCGGTTGATATCACCTTAAATTATGTTCCTCTTGAAGAGGATCTCGAAAAAGCAGCGCGGGCAGATCTTGAGGTTGTTCTTCA
>CAJAAV010000058.1 GCA_903937835.1 uncultured Chlorobiaceae bacterium
CAACCAGGGCAATACAGGCCATTTGCGTTGCTGTCAGATCACCGGCAACCGCCTTTAAGCGAAGAAAATAGTAGTCGTGCTGCTTCTGACGTATCATCCCCGTCATGTTCATGGGCACCACAGCAAGCTCATGCTCCACCATACTAACCTGTATATTAAATGATTTTTGCAGTAACGGTCACATTATGCTTATACTAAGCGCAAGATTAACGATTGTTAATAAATTAATTACCAACCAGTTCTCCAAACCTGACAGCAAGAAATACCGCAAATACGGTACAAGTATAGCTGAATAAATACATCCGGAAGAGGCTGAAGAGAAATGCACCCGACAACATTACTCTCAAGCCTCTCGGATGTCAAGAGAAAGGCAATTGAATTGTTTAAACTGCGGCGATGACAAGATTCGAACTTGTGATAAAGAGTTTTGCAGACCCTCGGCTTAGACCACTCACCCACATCGCCCTGGAAAAAAACTGATCCTGACTGACATGATCTCAGCTTTGACCTCTTTTAGCAAAATCATCAAAAAAAAGGACATTGTAAATCCCTCTTTAACGGCACATTACATCCCGTAAATGCGGTATAAGCGCACCAAAGTGACAACAAAAAAGATCGCAGTAAAAAAACATATCCGCTTTCATAGGGTAATGATTCCGGGAAAAAATATCTTTCATGAACTTGGAGTCTCGATTAGCCTTGGGCTTTTGATATGCGCCATAAACGCAGGATTAATTGAAAATATCGGATACCATACCTGATCTAACGTATTTATGGTATAAGAGGTGCCTTTTATCCGGTATTTACATTGACGCAATTATTAACAATATTCGGAATTGCTCTAAACTAAAATAATAACGGTACAATTATCATGGGACGAATCGCAAAAAAACTGACCGATCTTATCGGCAACACACCGCTCCTTGAGCTTAGAAATCTCAATCGTGAGTACAACACAAAGGCGACAATTATCGCAAAGCTTGAATACTTCAATCCCGGAGGAAGTGTCAAGGACCGAATCGGATATGCAATGATCGAAGATGCGGAAAAGAAGGGGCTCATCAATCAAGAGAGCATCATCATTGAGCCTACCAGCGGAAATACCGGTATAGCTTTGGCATTTATTGCCGCAGCCAAAGGGTACCGTCTGATCCTCACCATGCCTGAAACCATGAGTCTTGAACGCAAGAATCTGCTCAGGGCTCTCGGCGCTGAACTGGTATTGACCCCCGGCCCGGAAGGTATGGTGGGAGCAATCAAAAGGGCCGAGGAACTGCACGAGGAATATGAGAACTCCTTTGTTCCACAACAGTTCAAAAACGCTGCAAATGCCGAAATTCATCGGAAAACAACCGCTGAGGAGATATGGGACGATACCGACGGCAATGTTGACATTTTTGTCAGCGGAGTTGGCACTGGCGGCACCATCACTGGTGTTGGAGAGGTTCTCAAAGAGCGCAACCCTGAAGTAAAAATTGTTGCTGTTGAACCATTCGATTCACAAGTACTCGCTGGCGGCAAACCAGGTCCACACAAAATTCAGGGCATTGGCGCCGGCTTTGTACCCGATATTCTGAACACTTCCATTATTGATGAAATTATTCCGGTCAAAAACGAGGATGCACTGCGTACCGGCCGACAACTGGCGAAAACCGAAGGACTTATTGTCGGTATCTCTTCGGGAGCCGCAGTCTACGCTGCAATTGAGCTCGCACAGCGTGAAGAAAACCGGGGAAAACGCATTGTTGTTATCCTGCCAGATACAGGCGAACGCTACCTCTCAACGCTTCTCTACCATTTCGACAATGATTCTGCTAACTTTTAAGCGCCGACACACAACTTTATTAATCTGGAGATCCTTGCAAAACACGAAGGTTTATTAACTATGGAAACCAACAATAACAGTGTCATTGAGGAAGTAGTAAAACTCTTGTCCACCTCCAGTAATACTGAAATCGACGAGACTGAAGATCACGAACATCCGTTACCCTCAATTGAAAAAGTCAAGGAGATTGTTGAGCTTCTCCGATCGATAATCTTTCCGGGTTATTTCGGCGGGCCAGTCCTGCGCAAGCAGTCTCGCCATCACTTTCTGGGTGTACGGATAGAGAAGCTCTACGGATTGCTCACGGAACAAATTCTCAGTGTACAGTATTTCGACACAGTAAACGGTGACTCCGCAAACACACCAGAAAAAGCAGCCGAAAGCGCCAGTCAGTTTATCGAAATTTTGCCTGAGATCCGACGTAAACTGTGGACTGACGTAAAAGCTATATACGATGGTGATCCGGCAGCTAAAAATTATGGGGAAATCATCTTCTGCTACCCATCAATCCGGGCGGTGATTAACTATAGAGCAGCTCACACCCTGCTCTCACTGGGTGTACCCCTGATTCCAAGAATCATTACAGAGATGGCACACTCAGAGACTGGCATCGACATCCATCCCGGAGCCCACATCGGAGACTATTTCTGCATTGATCACGGAACTGGTGTGGTCATAGGAGAGACCTGCATTATCGGTGACCACGTTCGCCTCTACCAGGGAGTAACACTCGGCGCTAAAAAATTTGAACTTGATGATGAAGGCAATCCGGTCAAAAATGTTCCACGCCATCCAATCATTGAGGACAATGTCGTCATTTACTCAAATGCCAACATCCTTGGCAGAATTACGATTGGCAAAAACTCTGTTATCGGAGGCAACGTCTGGCAAACAAGAAGCGTACCGCCAAATTCAAGGGTGTTACAGCAAAAAGCTGTTGAAACTAACTTCACAGACGGTCTCGGAATATGAAAGACCATACTTTGAATCACTTTTAAAACACTGAAGTCACAAATGTCAAACACACAACTGGAATCAAACAGCCTTCTTCAACGCAGTGTAACAACCCACGTAGCAAGAAATCTGGCGAATACGACCAAAACTCCGCCACAGATGAACTCCATAACCCCGAGATGGCTATTGAAGCTTCTCCCGTGGGTTCACGTCTCTTCTGGCACCTGGCGCGTTAACCGCACAAAAATAGAGCTTCAGAAACCAGAACGTATCGACATTGATTTTCATGATGGTATTGCGTCGTTCAGACCCTCAGCACTGAAAAGCATTCCTCTTTTCGCCTCGTTTGATGACGACATTATTGGCCGCATTGCCAACAAGTTTGTGCTTGAAGAGGCTGAACTTGGCAACACCCTGATTCTCGAAGGTGAAGAGCGCCATAAAATCTTTATTATCGCACACGGACAGGTTGAAATTTTAAGCAAGGGACTTCATGGAGAAGATCTCCGAATAGCCCTGCTTTCAGAGGGAGAATATTTCGGTGAAGAAGAGCTTGTTTCCGAAAAACCATCGTCGGTCACGATCCGCACCATCACCCCAGGCTCGTTTTTTTCCATATCAAGTGTTGACATAGAAAAGCTGCTCAGAGAATCGCCATCTCTGAAGGAGTCATTTCAGAAAGCGGTCGAAGAGTACCTCAAAATACGCTCTACCGTCAACAAACACGGTGAAAAGCATATAGATCTTATTGCTGGATTCGCGGAAAATGTCGAAATCCCGGAAACGTACGTTGACTACTCGAACAAACCCCGCGAATACTCTTTGCAGGCCATACAGACCGTCGTTCGAGTACACACACGAGTCTCTGACCTCTATAATGAGCCCTTCAACCAGATAGAGCAGCAGATGCGCCTGACCATTGAGGGCATCAAGGAGCGTCAGGAGTGGGAGTTTATCAACAACAGGGAGTTTGGCCTGCTCTACTCTGCCGACCCCGGACAACGCATCAGCACCCGATACGGAACCCCGACTCCAGATGATCTTGACGACCTGCTCACCAAAGTGTGGAAGAAACCGGCATTCTTTATCGCTCATCCGAAAGCCATTGCAGCCTTCGAGCGCGAGTGCACCTGGCGCGGCGTTCCTCCTCCAACAATCAACCTTTTTGGAACTCCAGTGCTCACCTGGCGCGGTGTTCCTCTGGTTCCATGCGACAAGCTTGAAATCAATAAAAACAGCAAATCCGGCCACGGAACAACCAATATTATTCTCCTTCGTGTCGGAGAAAATGAACAGGGTGTGGTTGGCCTGCACCAGGCAGGAATTCCCGGAGAGATCAGCCCAAGCCTTTCGGCAAGACTGATGGGTCTCGATAAACTGGGCGTCGCCTCCTACCTGCTGACCCTCTACTCATCACTGGCCGTCTTGACCGATGATGCTCTCGCGATACTCGAAAATGTCGAAGTGGGCTACTATCACGATTACGAACATCGCATCTCCGGAACCAAAGTAAAATAAAAGAACTCTTTGACAACCATTCATGGCAGGCTCTCAACGTGTCTGCCATGAATTCACAATTGTTATATTATGCCAGGAGCATATCAACATCCGAACATCACAGGAGCCGGGGGCGAATCGCTGAATCCGACATTCATTGCGCAGCTTGCAAGCCGCCTCTTCAATGAACTCCCCGAGGCCGGAAACGTCCCGAGAAATGAAGGCGATGCAGCTCCGTCGCCGCCTGTGCACGAGTTCTATTTTCTGCCGCAAGCGCAAGAAAAAGAGCCGGAACCACTTGAACACCATGCAAATAAACTGACCGAACAGCAGAACTATTCAGAGAATGGAAAGGGCCCGAATGGTCGTGACCAGCTTTTGCGACGGTCACTGCCAGCGCCCCCTGAGAACGAATGTTATGCGGAAAAGCTCTACAGAGAATTCACTGAACAACAGGGAAGTCCCGTTCTTGAAATGGTGTTTCAGTCTCTTCGTGGCACTTCGGAGTCACCTGTCGGGTCACTTTTCCTGGGTAGTTTTGACCAATTATCCGGAACACATCCCGAACTTCCCGGAAAATCGCCCACGCCAGTCTGGCCAACTGGTAGTCCTGAAACACTGGGTACCAACCCATTGCCATTCAGTGTACCTGCAGGTTCTGCTGAACCCTACTATTTTTTGCATGAATCACAACAGCCGATCCATCAGCCTGAAGGTTTTAATGTTGCCACCATTCGCAAGGATTTTCCGGTGCTGCACCAAAATATTCATGGTAAACCGCTTGTTTGGTTCGACAACGCCGCCACAACACAAAAGCCACTGAGCGTCATTAACGCTGTGGCGCAGTTCTACGCAACGGATAACTCGAACATTCATCGCGGGGCGCACACTCTCGCCGCTCGCGCCACTGACGCTTATGAAGGAGCTCGCGAAAAGATCCGTCAGTTTATCGGCGCCGGTTCCACATCAGAGATCATCTACGTCCGGGGAACTACCGAGGGAATCAACCTTGTAGCTCAGACCTGGGGGAGAAAGTTCCTCCAGCCCGGTGATGAAATCGTCCTCTCCATCCTTGAGCATCACGCCAACATTGTGCCATGGCAGATGGTTGCCCAGGAAAAAGGGGCGCGCATCAAGGTGGTACCGGTCAACGATCGGGGCGAAATCATTCTTGACGAGTACACCAAACTGCTCGGGCCACGTACCCGCCTTGTGTCACTGACACAGGCATCAAACGGCCTTGGAACCATTCTGCCTGTCAAGGAGATGATTCAACTGGCCAAACGGTATGACGCAAGAGTGCTTGTCGACGGCGCACAGTCCGTTGCCCACATACCGGTCAATGTGCAGGATCTCGATGCAGACTTCTTTGTCTTTTCAGGCCATAAAATCTTTGCTCCGACAGGTATCGGTGTCGTCTATGGCAAAAAAGAGCTTCTTGAGGTAATGCCGCCATGGCAGGGCGGCGGCAATATGATCAAGGATGTCCGTTTTGAAGAGACCATTTACAACGAAGCTCCGGCAAAATTTGAGGCTGGAACGCCCTCAATCGGTGATGCCATCGGCCTTGGAGCTGCGCTGGACTATGTGCGTAAAATCGGCATTGAAAACATTGCTCAATACGAGCACGAGCTGACCGAATACGGCACCGAACAGTTGATCAGGATTCCCGGCCTTCGGCTCATTGGTACCGCACAAAACAAGGTGGGCGTGCTCTCCTTTGTGCTGAACAATCTGCCGAACGACGAGGTGGGGAAACTGCTTGACCGCGAAGGGATTGCCGTCCGCACGGGACACCATTGCTCCCAGCCCTCTTTACGCCGCTTCGGGGTTGAGGGAACGGTACGTCCATCTCTGGCCTTCTATAATACCAGGGAGGAGATAGACCGGCTTGCCGATGTCATCAACCATATTCAGAGGCGATAACAGGGTGCTCCTCAAAACATGACGTTTTCCTGATTAACGTCACGTTTTGGAGAGCATGATGAAAATAATGGTTATCTTTCTCCTGCTTTTTCCAGAAGTAAAACAACACTCCATGCACTTTGAAACCCTTGCCATCCATGACGGACAAACACCTGACCCGCATACCGGTTCGGTAACGGTTCCCGTTTATCAAACCTCGACCTTCGGGCGCAACAGCCTCGACGAGCGGAGCGAGTTTTTCTATTCGCGAATCGGCAACCCGACGCGAAAAGCGCTTGAATCAGCTCTTGCCCTGCTCGAAAACGGGAAGTATGGCCTCACGTTTGCCTCGGGAGCAGCGGCAACGATGGCTGCCCTTCAGGTGCTCAAACCCGGCGATCATGTTGTGGCAGGCAACGATATTTACGGCGGCAGCTACCGGATTTTCGAGCAGCTTCTGCGTCCGTGGGGTGTTACCACCAGCTACAGCGAGAGCGAATCAACAGAGAGTTATGAAGCCTGCATCACACCGGCGACGAAGCTGATCTGGATTGAAACGCCAAGCAATCCGCTGCTCCAGCTCTCCAACATCCGGGCGCTTGCCAAACTTGCCAAAGAGCGAGGCATTCTGCTCGCGGTGGACAACACCTTTGCCAGTCCATACTTTCAGCGCCCGCTCGACCTTGGCGCAGACATTGTGGTACACAGCACCACCAAGTATCTCGGTGGCCACAGCGATGTGATCGGAGGCGCCGTGATAACATCAGACTCGGCAATACACACCACCATCAAAAACTATCAGGGTGCAGCGGGCGCCGTGCCCGGCCCCTGGGACTGCTGGCTCATTTTACGTGGATTGAAAACGCTGAAAATCCGCATGAAGGAGCACGAAGCAAGCGCAATGCAGCTTGCTGAGATGCTTGAACAACATCCGGCAGTGGAACGGGTCTTTTATCCCGGCCTTCCCTCGCACCCGCAGCATGAACTGGCAAAAAAGCAGATGAGCGGTTTCGGCGGTATGATCACCTTTGCACTGAAAAACGGACTTCCGGCTGTCGAGCAGTTGTTTGCCAAAATCAAGCTTTTCGTGCTGGCAGACAGCCTTGGTGGTGTTGAGTCGCTCATCTCGTCACCGGCGAAAATGACCCTTTGGGCGCTCTCCCAACAGGAGCGTGACCGGCGAAAATGCACCGACAACCTGGTACGACTCTCGATCGGGCTTGAAAATGCTGAAGATCTTGAGGCTGATCTGCTCAACGCGCTTGAGGGTTGAATGAATAAATCAAATGGGGGCTGCCGGTTTATGATAATAATCTGATAATAAACGGTTTTATTCATTGATATAGTGCTCTTGGAACATTACAAAACGAGGTGCTTATGCCGCTAATAAGTGAGTTTTTCGGAATAAAAATATACATGTATTGGCAAGAGCACAATCCGCCACATTTTCATGCTGAATACAATGGATTACGCGCAGAAGTGGATATCAACAACGCTGTTATATTGAAGGGTGCATTACCTCTTAAACAGTTAAGGCTGGTGCTTGCCTGGTGTGAGTTGCATAAAGATGAGTTGATATATAATTGGCATCTTGCAGAAAATCATGGTAAGCTTCTAAAAATAAATCCATTACAATGAGGTGTACTATGATAAATACTATTATTCAGGTGTTGCCAACCGATGATTATAAGGTATATCTCTACTTCGCTCATGGTGAAATCAAGTTATATGATGCAACAGAAATTCTTGATCATGGTATTTTTAGAGTATTAAGGGATAAGAAAATATTTGCAGAAACCTGTACTGTTCTGAACAATACATTAGCCTGGGATCTAAAGGGTAATTTTGATCCTTACGAATGTCTTGATTTGGATCCGGAAGTGCTTTATGAAAAATCAATAACCGTTGAGGATCCATTACATCTAATGAGCACAGGGGCGTAGCACTACTCCCCCTGCATTGCCATATCTGATTCCATGTTTTTGGTGATGCAGGGCGATATTCGATATCTCCAGGGGAATTTGCCGGATAGTTTGTCGATCAAAAAAACAGGAAAGAAATGTCACAAATGATTACTATTGAGCTGAACGGACAACAACAACCTCTTCCGCCAGGTTCAACGGTTAATGACCTTCTTGCTATTGTTGGCTCAGACGGAAAAAGCGTGGCAGTGTTGGTTAATGATCGTATCATCCGACCTGAAAGCCGGGCTCTCCATCAGCTTCAGGAGGGTAACCGCGTTGAATTGCTTATCTTTGCTGGTGGTGGCTAACAGAATATTTTAACTATGGATGTATTACAGCTCGGTTCATATACCTTCTCTTCACGCCTGATTCTTGGAACAGGGAAATTCAGCAACTCCAGAGTGATGCTTGAGGCTGTTAGAGCTTCCGGAGCGCAACTCGTGACCGTGGCATTGCGTCGCTTCAACCGTCAGCAGGCTGAAGATGACCTCTTCGGCCCCCTTTCATCCATTGAGGGAATCACCCTCATGCCCAATACCTCTGGCGCATCAACAGCAAAAGAGGCTATCCGCGCAGCCCATATCGCCCGGGAACTCTCGGGGAGCGCCTTCATCAAGGTTGAAATTCATCCAAACCCCCAGCACCTGATGCCCGACCCCATTGAAACCTTCGAGGCGGCCCGGATTCTGGCAAAAGAGGGGTTTCTGGTAATGCCCTATATTGCTGCAGACCCGGTACTGGCCAAGCGGCTTGAAGAGGTTGGCTGCGCATCCGTGATGCCGCTCGGCTCGGCTATTGGAAGCGGACAGGGACTCGCAATGTCGGAGATGCTCAACATCATCATCCGCGAAAGCGGTATTCCGGTCATCGTTGATGCTGGGTTGCGCTCCCCTTCCGAAGCAGCTCACGCCATGGAGATGGGTTGTGAAGCTGTTTTGGTAAACAGCGCTGTAGCGGCCGCTGGTAATCCACCAGAGATGGCAGAGGCTTTCGCAGAGGCTGTCGCTGCAGGAAGAAAAGCCTTCAGAGCTGGACTGATGCAGAAAAGCGGTTCCGCCGTGGCAACAAGCCCTCTCACCTCTTTTCTGGGAACATTCTGATGACAGCTCTACCGGAATGGCTTACCGACAATCGTGACACGGCAGCCCTTACCGACATGCTGTCGCCTGCATCATCGCGTTCCCTTGAAACACTGGCTGCCGAATCAAGAGCAATCACTCTGCGCCGTTTTGGACGCACCATGACGCTGTACGCTCCACTCTACCTCTCAAACTACTGCTCAAGCGGCTGCGCCTACTGCGGCTTCGCATCTGACCGCAAAACACCGCGCCACCGTCTTGAACCTGATGAAATACGTCGCGAACTGACCGCCATGAAAAAACTTGGCATCAGCGATATTCTCCTGCTCACCGGCGAGCGTACCGCCGCTGCCGATTTCGACTACCTTCGGAAGTGTGTAGAAATTGCTGCACAGGAGATGCAAAAGGTCTCGGTTGAGGCATTCCCGATGAGCGTCAACGAGTACAGGGCTCTGGCCGATTGCGGCTGCACCGGTATTACGATCTATCAGGAGACCTACAACCATGAACGATACGAAACACTGCATCGCTGGGGTCCGAAAAAAGATTTTATTGATCGCCTTGAGACTCCAGCACGCGCCCTTGAGGGAGGAATAAAATCTGTCGGACTCGGGGTACTGCTCGGTCTTTCCGATCCGGTTGAAGATGCACTGAGCCTTTATCGCCATGTTCGACACCTCGGGCGCACGTACTGGCGTGCAGGCATGTCGGTCTCCTTCCCGCGCCTTAGACCCCAGACTGGTGGGTACGAACCACCCTTCCCGGTTGACGATCACCTTCTCGCCCGAATCATCTTTGCCTTTCGCATCGCTCTTCCCGATACGGAGCTGGTGCTCTCAACAAGGGAAAGCGCAACCTTCCGTGATGGAATGGCAGGGCTTGGAATTACCAGAATGAGCGTTGAGAGCAAGACAACTGTTGGAGGGTACTCTGTGAGCGAAAGCAAAAACAGCAGGGAGAAAAAGGATGAGGGGCAATTTGAAATATCTGACAGCCGCACCGCCAGAGAATTCTGTGCTGCGTTGCGCAACCAGAACATCGAACCAGTCTTCAAAAACTGGGAACCATCCTATAACGGCCCATCTTCCTCGATAAGCCATGAAATACAAACCATCAGACCAACCACCCCAATTGCTCCTGAAATGCAATCCAACAAGCCATCTTCCTTGCTAACTCCTGAAACAGAAACATGCCACTGAACGACAGCCAGCGCGAACGATATGCCCGTCACCTCTCCCTGAGCGAAATCGGCGAAGAGGGACAAGAAAGACTGCTCAATGCAAAAGTACTGGTCATCGGCGCTGGTGGGCTCGGCTCCCCTGTAGCATTTTATCTCGCTGCAGCAGGGACAGGCTCCATCGGGCTTATGGATGGAGACAAGGTTGATCTCAGCAACCTTCAGCGACAGATTTTGCACACTACCAACGCAATCGGAGAAGATAAGGTCACCTCTGCGAAACAACGGCTTCTCGACCTCGATCCTGACATCAAACTCACTCTCTACCCGTTCCGGCTCACCGCTGACAATGCCCCGGAGATTCTCGCGCCGTACGACTTCGTCATCGACGCCACCGACAACTTCGACTCAAAATTCCTGATATCCAGAGCCTGCCACAACGCAGCAACTCCCTGGTCCCACGCAGGGATCAGGGAGTTCTATGGCCAGACCATGACCGTCCACCCCGGCACTACCACCTGCTACCACTGCCTTTTCCACGAAGAGGGAGTTCCGGCCGCCAGCATCCCAAAAGGACCACTCGGTGCAGTGCCCGGCATCATCGGCTCCATCCAGGCCACCGAAGCAATCAAACACATCCTCTCCATCGGCACACCCCTCACCAACACTCTCCTCACCTGCGACACCCTCACCATGACCATCCGCAAAATTACCGTCGTTCGCAACCCGACCTGCCCCCTCTGCGCATAAATAAATGAGGGAACTTGATTTTACTGTCGCGAAGATTATTTGAGCCTTATCGGGTTTATTCTTGTTAATTCCTTCGCAATAATCCCTGAGAAATCTTATACTTCAATTTGTTTATCTCATCGTGAACAATTGTTAAAACAGAATGGATCAGCAAAAAGTCGCCTTTTCCTGTAACTTGAGAGGTATTTATATTTTACCTTCTCCCGATCCGCTCCTGTGGCATACGTTACCGAATATTTCAGTCACAACTCTTTCGAAGATTAGCACGTCACACCATGATGCAGCAGAATAGCAGCAGTTCCTATCTCTCAGGGGGAAATGCCCCTTATATCGAAGATCTTTATGAAGCCTATCTCGACAATCCAGGCTCAGTTTCCGAGAAGTGGCGAGCTTACTTTGATGCCATGCAAAATATGCCGGGAGCAAACGGCACCGATGCCCGCGATATCGCGCACTCACCTGTCCAGGCATCGTTTGCTGAAAGAGCACGTCTTGGTCCGATCTGCCGTGTCGTAGCAAATCCGGATGCCGAACTGGGGCGCAAACGGGTATCGGTACAGAAACTGATCGCCGCCTACCGCAACATTGGTTCACGCTGGGCTGATCTTGATCCCCTGAAACGTCAGGAACGGCCTGCGCTTCCCGATCTTGAACCCTCTTTTTACGGGTTCACGGATACCGACATGGATATTGTCTTCAACACCAGCAATACCTATTTCGGCAAGGAAAGTATGCCTCTGCGTGAAGTGCTTCAGAATCTGCGCGAGACCTACTGCGGGACACTTGGCATTGAGTTCATGTACATTACTGACCAGACAGAAAAGCGGTGGTGGCAGGCAAAGTTCGAGACGATACGTTCAAAACCTGATTTCACGCCGGAAAAGAAAAAACATATTCTTGAACGGTTAACTGCTGCTGAAGGATTTGAGCGCTATCTGCATACCCGTTTTATCGGCCAGAAACGTTTCTCTCTTGAAGGGGGTGAGAGCTTTATTGCCTCCATGGATGAACTGATCCAGCGGGCTGGCAAAGCCGGAGTGCAGGAGATTGTCATCGGTATGGCCCACAGGGGACGATTGAATGTGCTTGTCAATATCATGGGAAAAAATCCGCTGGACCTTTTTGCGGAATTCGAGGGCAAACATGCTGCGGATCTTCCTTCCGGCGACGTAAAATATCATCAGGGCTTTACCAGCGACATTACCACTCCCGGCGGGCCGATCAATCTCTCCCTTGCCTTCAACCCCTCTCACCTTGAAATTGTCAATCCGGTTGTTGAGGGAGCCGTAAAAGCCCGCCAGGTGCGCCGGGGCGACAGGGATGGCTCGCAGGTGCTGCCGATCCTTGTTCACGGTGATGCTGCCTTTGCCGGACAGGGCGTTATCATGGAGACGCTGAATCTTGCTCTGACAAGGGGATACGGCACCGGGGGCACGGTTCATATTGTCATCAACAACCAGATCGGCTTCACCACCTCCGATCCTCGTGACAGCCGTTCAACAACCTATTGCACCGATGTGGTCAAGATGATTGAGGCGCCGGTGCTGCACGTCAATGGCGACGATCCTGAATCGGTCGTACTGGCAACACAGATGGCGCTTGATTACCGGCAGGCGTTCAAACGCGATGTGGTTATTGATATTATCTGTTTCCGCAAGCTCGGCCATAACGAACAGGATACACCAGCCATGACCCAGCCGCTGATGTACAAGAAGATAGACAAGCACCCCGGCACCCGGAAACTCTTTGCAGAAAGACTTGAGTCGCAGGGCGTCATCAACGAAGAGTATGCCACGAGGCTCAGCAAGCAGTTCCGCAAGGATCTTGATGAGGGGAAGTACACCGCAAATCCGGTACTTGTCAATAAAACCATCTTTACTGCGGAACCGGTTGCAAGAAATAATGAAGTCTCTGAAACCGGCGTGCCGCTTGCCGAACTCAAACGACTCTCGGAGATGATTACCAAAATCCCTGAAGGGTTCAAGCTTCACCAGTTGGTTGAAAAGGTGGTCAATGACCGTGCCCGCATGGGCCGAGGAGAACAGCTTCTCGACTGGGGTATGGGTGAACATCTTGCATTTGCATCACTTGTTACTGGCGGTTACCCGATACGCATTACTGGTCAGGACAGCGGCAGGGCAACATTTTCGCACCGCCATGCCGTCCTGCACTACCAGAAGCGTGAAAAATGGGATTCGGGCATCTACATACCACTTCAGAATGTTGCCAGCAACCAGGCGGCTTTTACTGTTATCGACTCCGTTCTTTCCGAAGAGGCGGTTCTTGGGTTTGAATACGGCTACTCAATCTCTGCTCCCGATACTTTGGTGATCTGGGAAGCCCAGTTCGGGGACTTTGCCAACGGAGCACAGGTGCTTATTGATCAGTTCATCACCTCCGGAGAGGTAAAGTGGGGACTTGCATCCGGCCTTACCCTCATGCTGCCTCATGGCTATGAAGGACAGGGACCGGAGCACTCATCAGCCCGACCTGAGCGATTCCTGCAGCTCTGCGCCGAGAACAACATCCAGGTTTGTCAACCGACCAACCCTGCCCAGATTTTCCACCTGCTTCGGCGGCAGATGACCTCCATGATCCGCAAACCGCTGGTGATTCTCACTCCTAAATCATTGCTCCGCAACAAGGAAGCTGTCTCTTCGCTGGCCGAACTCTCCACTGGAAATTTTCTGAACATTATCAGTGATACGACAGCAAATCCTGAAAAAGTACAGAGACTTATTGCCTGTTCCGGCAAGGTTTATTATGATCTTCTGAACCGCAGACGGGAAAACACGGCCGAAGATGTCGCCATTATCCGTATCGAACAGCTTTATCCTTTCCCTGTTGATGAGTTTGACGCTGAGCTTGCGCTTTATCCTCAACTGAAGGATATAGTCTGGTGTCAGGATGAACCAAAAAATCAGGGGTATTGGCGTTTTCTCCAGCACTATATCATGAAAGCAATGACGCCGGGCCAGCAATTCGGCTATGCAGGAAGGCTCGCATCAGCATCGACCGCATGCGGCTACGCCGCAACACATGCCCTTCAGCAAAAAGCGTTGCTTGATCAGGCATTCGGTGAGTTCAGTGTTTTTTTCAACAAATAATATCCACGAATGGCAATCATTGATGTCACCATATCGCAGTTGTCGGAATCCGTTGCCGAAGCAACACTGCTGAACTGGAAAAAATCTCCAGGAGATGCTGTTGCTGAAGACGAAATTCTCTTTGAAATCGAAACCGACAAAGTTGTTTTTGATGTACCGTCTCCCTCCGCAGGCATTCTCTTTGAAATTCTTGTCGGTGACGGTGGCACGGTAGTCCCCAATCAGGTTCTGGCACGCATCGACAGCGAAGGCAAACCTGCAGCAACAACGGCAGCAGCATCTGTTCCTGATCAGCAAAAGATCGAAACCGCTCCTCAGACGGCTCTTCCTAAATCTGAAGGTGGAACTGCAATGCCTGCCGCAGCAAAACTGATGGCTGAAACCGGCCTGAACCTCTCACAAGTAGAGGGCACCGGCAGGCATGGAAGAGTTACCAAAGGCGATGTCCTGCAAGCTATTGCGGCTGGAGCAGAACCGAAGGCTTCGCCAGCACCGGCAGTTCCGGCAGTACAAAAGCTGAAACCAGCAGAAGCAGTTACTGACCCTTCTCTGCTGACCGACCGACCGGAACAGCGTGTACCCATGACCCGTCTCAGGTCACGCATCGCTGAAAGGCTTCTTCATTCTCAGGCAACAAATGCCATTTTGACGACCTTCAACGAGGTCGACATGCATGCTGTCATTGAGCTGCGCAACCGCTACAAGGTAGCCTTTGAAAAAGAACACGGCGTCAAGCTTGGCTTTATGTCTTTCTTTGTCAAGGCGACAGTACACGCCCTGCGCAAATATCCTGTTCTGAACGCTTCAGTTGACGGCAAGGATATTATTTATCACGGTTATTTTGATATAGGAATTGCTGTCAGTTCACCAAGAGGCCTTGTTGTCCCTATCCTGCGCAATGTCGACCAGATGACCATTGCCGACATTGAAAGCAAAATTGCTGACTATTCCACCAAAGCAAAACTGGGTACACTCTCCCTTGAAGAGCTGACAGGCGGCACTTTCTCGATTTCCAACGGAGGCGTTTTTGGCTCAATGCTTTCAACGCCGATCATCAATCCGCCGCAGTCTGCAATTCTTGGCATCCACGCCACAAAAGAGAGGCCTATTGTGGAAAACGGGCAGATCGTCATACGGCCGATGAACTATCTGGCCATGTCTTATGACCATCGGATTATCGACGGCAAGGAAGCGGTACTTGGTCTTGTTGCAATCAAAGATGCACTGGAAGATCCGGCGCGTCTCTTACTTGATCTTTAAGGGAGAAATTATACTATGAGCAAACAATTTGACGTTCTTGTTATCGGCGCAGGCCCCGGCGGATATATTGCCGCAATCCGTGCGGCACAACTTGGCTTTTCAGTGGCCTGCTGCGAGTTCAGCGCTTATGACGATCCTGCCGGAGAACCACGGCTTGGCGGCACCTGTCTCAATGCAGGGTGTATTCCCCTCAAAGCGCTTGTCGCCTCCTCGGAAGCCTATGAAAAAGCAGTGCTTCACCTCCCTGAGCATGGCATCACTGCGACCGGAATAAGCATTGATGTTGCAAAGATGCAAAAGCGAAAGGAGGCTATTGTCACCAAAATGACCTCCGGCGTAAAATTCCTTTTCCGTAAAAACAAGATCACTTTCCTTAAAGGGCGGGGCTCTTTTGCCGGAAAAACTGATGCCGGCTATCGGATCATCATCAGCGGACAAGATGGCGATGAGGAGGTACTGTCACAGAAGGTGATTATTGCCACTGGTTCAAAAGCCCGTCATATCCCCAACGTCCAGGTCGATAACGTAACGATTTGCGATAATGAAGGCGCACTGAAATTCACTGATGCACCCAAAAAACTGGGCGTCATTGGCGCGGGTGTCATTGGCCTTGAAGTGGGTTCTGTCTGGCGCAGACTCGGCGCAGAGGTCACCATTCTTGAAGTGATGCCTTCGTTTCTTGGTGCCGCCGATGAGAGTGTTTCAAGAGAGGCTTCCAAACTCTTCTTAAAACAGGGCCTGAACATCAAGCTCGGTGTCAGAATCGGCCAGGCTAAACTCACCAAAGATGGCGTCAGCATTGCCTATACCGACGATCAGGGTTCAGAACATACCCTCGAATGCGACAAGCTGATTGTCTCCGTTGGCCGGACTCCAAACACTGAAAAACTCAACCTTGAGGCTGTTGGCCTCCAGACCGATGAACGGGGATTTATTCCCGTCAACGACCATTGCGCCACCGCCGCTCCCGGCGTTTATGCCATCGGAGATGTGGTACGCGGCCCCATGCTTGCTCACAAGGCCGAAGACGAAGGGGTAATGGTTGCTGAACTGCTGGCAGGTCAGAAGCCCCACCTCGACTACAACAGCATGCCCTGGGTCATCTACACCACCCCTGAAATCGCCTGGGTCGGAAAAACCGAACAACAGCTCCGCTCCGAAGGACGCGACTACAAAACAGGACAATTTCCTTTTGCAGCCAACGGACGGGCACTGGGTCTTGGTGATGCAGATGGATTTATCAAAATGCTTGCCGACGCGAAAACCGATGAAATTCTTGGGGTGCACATTATTGGAGCAAGCGCCTCCGACCTGATCGCTGAAGCTGCACTTGCCATGGAGTTTCACGCATCATCCGAGGATGTCGCACGCACCTGCCACCCTCATCCAAGCCTTTCGGAGGTGATGCGCGAAGCTGCTCTCGCCATTGAAAAGCGGGCGCTGAACATGTAACGCTCAGCAGATTCTCGGCAACTGTTCACCAAGCGGAAGATCAATAATCCGTCGGCTGCCATAAACTGTACGCATGACCACCATACCGGGATGATCGTCAACCACCGATCCGATGATGACGGCATCCCGGCCAGGGTCGAAAGTACGCATCACATCGAGAACCTTCTGTGCATCACCTGCCGCCACAGCCAAAACAAGCTTGCCTTCGTTGGCCACATGCAGGGGATCAATACCAAGTAGTTCACAAGCACCCCGAACATCAGGTTTAACAGGAATTGTTGTCTCATTAATCTCAATTCCAACAGAAGATGAGCTTGCGAGTTCGTTCAGCGTAGCGGCCACCCCTCCCCTGGTTGGGTCTCGCATAGCGTGAATTGCGAAAGGCACCTCATCAAGAATTGAACTGATCATGCCGTTAAGAGCTGCACAGTCGCTTGTTATCCGTGACTGGAATGAGAGCCCTTCGCGCGAGGTCATGATGGCCATCCCGTGATCGCCAACGGTTCCTGACAAAATGATGCTGTCACCCGCTTTCAGGTTTCGGCACGAAAGGTTGACCCCCTCTCTGATAACCCCAATACCTGATGTATTGATAAATACTCTGTCGCATTGTCCTTTGCCGACCACTTTGGTGTCGCCGGTCACAATCATCACTCCTGCACGGCGGGCGGCTTCGGCCATGCTCTTGACAATGGTTTCGAGTTCAGCAAGTGGAAACCCCTCTTCGAGCACAAAGCCCGCACTGAGGTAGAGCGGCTTTGCACCGCCAACCGCCAGATCGTTGACGGTGCCGTTGACGGCAAGCTCCCCGATGTTTCCACCGGGAAAAAACACCGGGCTCACCACGTAGGTGTCGGTGGTAAATGCAATCCGTCCTGCAGGCAAATCGAGCTTTGCCTGATCGTCAAGCAGATCGAGAAAGGCGTTATGGAGATGTGGCATAAACACCCGCTGCATGAGCGCCTGCGATAAACGCCCTCCGGCGCCATGGGCCATCTGGACGGTTTCGTGCTGCAGAATCGGAGTTGGACAGGTCGGAATAATCGTCATGGGGTATCAAGATGATATTTATAATACGCAGCGCAGGCACCTTCGGATGAGACCATGGTGGCGCCAAGCGGATGCTCCGGCGTGCACTCTTTCGCAAAGGCGGGACAGCCGTCGGGCTTCAGCATCCCCTGCAAAACACTGCCGCTCATGCAGAGTGGCGACTCTTCAGCACAAATATTAGTGACATTAAACTTTTTTTCGGCATCAAAAGGGGCAAACTTTTTCCTGAGAGCAAGACCGCTGCCTGGAATCAGGCCAATCCCGCGCCACTGACGGTCTGTCACCTCAAATACTTTCATGATAATCTCCCGCGCCAAAGGGTTGCCTTCACGGCTTACGACACGCCCGTAGCAGTTCACCACCTCTGACTTGCCCTCTTCCAACAACTCAATAGTCTTGAGAATCCCCGCAAGCAAGTCCACAGGCTCGAAGCCGGTCGGGACGATCGGCACTTGAAACTCTCGGGCTACCGGCTCATACTCCTCATAGCCCATCACCGCGCAGACATGCCCCGCGGCAAGAAAGCCCTGCACCCGATTATCCCTGGATGAGAGAATCGCCCGCATAGCAGGAGGAACCATCACCTGGCTCACCAGAACACTGAAGTTTTCAATTCCCTCTCGTGCAGCCTGCCAGACTGCCATGGCATTGGCCGGAGCTGTCGTTTCAAATCCAACAGCAAAAAAGACCACCTCTTTTGAAGGGTTATCACGAGCAATCTGCAGGGCATCGAGCGGCGAAAAGACAATGCGCACTTCTCCTCCTTCACTTCGTACCATGAAGAGATCCCTTGAATTGCCTGGCACACGCAGCATGTCGCCGAAACTGGTAAAAATCACCTCTTTCCGTGCCGCAATAGCCAAAGCACGCTCAATAGACTCAAGCGGCGTCACGCAGACCGGGCACCCAGGACCGTGCACCAGTTCGATAGTGTCAGGCAGCAGTTGGTCAATACCGTTTCGGATAATGGAGTGAGTCTGGCCGCCGCAGATCTCCATGATGGTCCAGTGGCGGGTTGTTTTTCTACGGATCTCTTCAAGCAGCTTCAGTGCAAGCTGAGGATCACGGTATTCGTCGATGTATTTCATTGGCGTCAGCTTTACAGCGATTCAGGTACGGGAAGCTCTTCATCAGGCTGAAATGCCCCGCTGTCGATAAGCTCCTGCCAAAGCTTCAGACTCTCTGCGGCCTCCTCTTCATCAATTATCTTCAGGGCAAATCCGGCATGAACAATGGTGTACTGGCCAACCTTGATGTCGGGCACATATTCGAGACACGCTCTTGTTTTTGAACCGTTCACGTCGATAATGCCCATTTTCAGGCCGTTTTCGGTTGTAAGTTCGATCAGTTTTCCGGGGATGGCGAGGCACATAGGTATCAGGAGCTAAGGTTATGAAACACTTGTTCAAAGTAAGAAAAAAACACTGCCCTGCCGAAAAGGGGGACGTTGGTGATTTTTTGTAGTTACTTGATATAACGGCAATTCAGTAAATTACGCCCGATAAGAGCCTGCCCGAGCGAAAGCCCGCCATCGTTGGTTGGCATAAGAGAGTGGGTGAGTACCTTGTAACCTGAAGATTGCAGTTCATGAAGCATAGTTTTAAAAAGAAGCTCATTCTGGAAGACACCTCCACTAAGCACGACTGTTGTTATGCCGGTGGCTTTAGAAGCTTTTTCGATACAATCACAAAAGCAAGTTGATAAGGTACGATGAAACCTTTGACTTATTTCCTTGACCGACATCCCCTGTTTCAGGTCATAGACAATCTCATTAATCATGGGCGACACACGAATAATCCAACGATCGTTCCCTTCATGCAGGGCATTTTTGTTGTCGATGATTTCCCCCGGATCAAGCACTTTATTTCTGTGAGACTGCTGCTTGGCGACGGCTTTTCTGGCAAAATATAAATCATAAGGAAACTCTTTATTCCCAACTTCACCTCCTGCGGCGTGCATCAGCGCTATCGCTGCCTCTCCTTCATAAGTGATTTCCCCCCGCAGGTTGCAGAGTGCGGCAACAGCATCGAACAGACGACCACAGCTTGAGGTTTCAACAATGTTCACTTTTTTGTCAATCAGCTCAAGGATTTGCTCGACACTCCTCCCTTTCATAAACGGCAGGTCGGGCAGGTCAGCGCAACTTCTGTGAAGATAGCCAAGCGCCAGACGCCATGGCTGCGTGACTGCGGCATCTCCGCCGGGCATTGGCATAGACTCAAGTGAAGCAAACCGTTCAACTCCGGCCGCGTCACCAATCAGCACCTCACCACCCCATATCGTACCATCACCTCCGTAGCCTGTACCATCAAGGATAAGGCCGATAGCGGGCCCCTCCTCCCTGTTTTCTGCAAGACAGGCAACAAGATGGGCATGATGGTGCTGCACACCCAATACCGGTATATGCTGATGTTCCGCCCACCGGGTTGTCATGTAGTCAGGATGCAAGTCATGCACGACAAGCTCAGGTGTTGCCTGAAACAGGCGCTGCAAGTGAGCGACAACCTGCTCAAAATGGCGGTATGCCTCAAAGTTTTTCATGTCGCCGATATGCTGGCTCATCAGCGCGTGAGAACCTTTCAGCAGGGTAATGGTGTTTTTAAGCTCTCCTCCTGTTCCAAGCACCGTGGCCCCGCCTTCCCGTAGAAAAATTGGCGCTGGCACATATCCCCTGCTCCGCCTGATCTGCCGAAGCTCTCCTGCAAGATGGATGGTTACCGAATCGTCGCATTTGAGGTAGATGGGACGATTATGCAGCAAAAAAGCATCGGCAATGCCCGTGAGACGCAGGAGCGCTTCATCATTCTCGTTGACAATAGGCTCTTCGCTGAAGTTGGCACTGGTCATCACCAGGGCGTCGAGACACTCCTCAAAGAGCAGTGTATGCAGGGGGGTATAGGGAAGCATGACTCCAAGGCGATCGTTACCCGGCGCTACGGATGGCGCCAGCATGCAGCTCTTGCTCTTTTTCAGGAGCACAATGGGCGCTTCCGCTGAAGTCAATGCTTCGAATTCACCATCGCTCACGTCACAGAAGCTCCGCACCTTCGCCATATCACGCATCATCACCGCAAAGGGTTTTGCCTCACGCCCTTTCCGCTCTCTCAGCCGCCGCACTGCAGCATCGTTTCGGGCATCAACCGCCAGATGAAAACCGCCAAGCCCCTTTATAGCCAGAATAAGCCCCTGTTTCAGCATCGCCACAGCTTCTGCTGCAACATCACCCTTCAACGACCTGCCATGCTCCTGCCAAACATCAGACTGTGACTTATGAGACTCTGCCTCGCCATCAACGACCTGAGGCTGGTCACTATCCAGAATAACTTTTGGCTCCCCATGAACAAGAGTGAGATCAAATTCAGCTTCACCAGCGTTACGCATCTGCACACCACAGGCATCCAGCAGGGTAAGAGAAGGACCGCACACGGGACATGCGTTGGGCTGCGCATGAAAACGGCGGTCGAGAGGATCATGATACTCCCGATCACACTCAGGACACATCGTAAAACCGTACATGGAGGTAAAGGGACGATCATAAGGCAGACGACCAACAATGGTGTAACGGGGGCCGCAATTGGTGCAGTTGATGAAGGGATAGCGAAACCTGCGATTTGCCGGATCAAGAAGTTCACGATGACAATCGCCGCAGAGAACAATATCGGGCGGAATGAGTGTCTCAACATCGGCGTCAGCACTCGAATCCGCAATAACAAAACGCTCCTCCGCTACACAATCAATGGCGATCTCTTCGATTGCCTCAATACGGGCAAGCGGTGGACGATCGCTCTTGAGTGCACAACAAAAACTGTCGAGAAGCATGGAAGAACCCTGCACCTCAATCAAAACGCCTGAAGAGGTATTGCGGATAAAGCCTTTCAGCCCAAAACCGACGGCAATCCGGTAAACAAACGGCCTGAACCCGACACCCTGCACAATACCGTTGACCAGCAAGCGCCTCCGCTCTCCACCCAGAATGCTCAATGGTGTATCAATCTTTTTTCGAGCCACTCCTGCCATGCCGCAAGCCCCTCACCAGTTTTCGACGACACTTCAAACCATTCCAGATGATGGTTGACCCGCATAGCGTTCTCCCGGCACTTCGCCACATCAAATTCCACGTAAGGAAGCAGATCGATCTTGTTGAGAATGCAGAGATCGGCCTCATGAAACATGGTCGGATACTTCATCGGCTTGTCGTCGCCCTCAGTCACGCTGATAATCACCACTTTCAGAGCCTCACCAAGGTCAAAGAGCGCCGGGCAGACAAGGTTTCCGACATTCTCAATACAGAGCAGCGAGTTATCCTGCAAATCAAGCTCCTTGACAGCGCGGTTGACCATCAGTGCATCAAGATGACATCCCGAACCAGTATTGATCTGGATCACCGGCACACCAAGAGCGTGAATACGGTCAGCATCATTGGTGGTCTGCTGGTCACCCTCGATAACGGCAATCGGCAAACGTAGTTGCAGCAATGGAATGATTTTTTCGAGCAACGAAGTTTTTCCTGAGCCAGGAGAACTGAGAAAATTCAGGGCAAAAATGTTCCTTGCCTCAAAGTATCCCCGGTTTCTTTCGGCAAGAAGATTGTTTTGCTGGAGAACATCCTGTTCGAGCATAATCTTCCGGCTTGTACCTTCATGGTGATGATGCCCGTGCGCATGATCGTGATCGTGGGGCTCCCCACCAGCATGATGATGGGTATGCTCTTCAGTTTCAGGGGTGACATGAACATGATAATCGCTCTCGCCGGGTTTGCGAAGCACTGCCCCGCCATCAGCCGAACAACCGCAGGTATCGCACATTTTCTTACTCTCCCTCTTCTTCTATAGTTATTGATTGAATGAGAAACTCCTCACCGGAGACAATTTTTATCCGAAGCGAGCGGCATTTGGGACACTCTGCATAATAAAAGGTAACCGGAAACCGCATGCCGCACTCCCCGCACTCCCCAATACCTTCCGGCTCACCGATAGCAAGCAGCGCATCTTCAGCAAGAGTCCCCTTTGCTGCCGCTGAAAAACAAAATTTCAAGGACTCCGGCTCAACTCCGGCGAGTTTACCGATCAGGAGATCAATACCAGAGATCTTTCTTGCACCCTCAGCCCGTGCTTTTGTGTCAACCGCCTCAACAATTGAAAGCGCAATACTCATTTCATGCATAACAACATTTTAGAGATAGTTGCGTCAAAAGGTTTGCGCTCTTTGCTACCAATATGTCGCCCCTGCGGGGCTTTTGTACTTCGATTTGCTGCCACTATGCCGCACCTGCGGACTTTCTCATTGCAGCCTCTATAAGGTAGTTCTTGATCATCAATTTTTATTGTACATTTGAAAAAAATCTTCCTGAAACACCGCAAATAACAGCAAGAGTTGAAGCACCTTACAGGATTATGCAATGTACCGGCCAGTGACATTACGGGACTCCTCAACATGGCCGACGGTTTCAAAAAAAAGCTGATCACCGGAAAACCCTCTTTTGAACAATCTCTTCGCAATAAACGCATTGCCCTGATTTTTTTTGAAAATTCAACCCGTACCCGCTTCTCCTTTGAAATAGCTGCCCGTCACCTTGGCGCAGGGACACTGAACTTCAGTGCCTCTTCAAGCAGTGTCAGCAAGGGAGAGACCCTCGGAGACACCATCAAAAACCTTGAAGCAATGCAGGTGGATGCCTTTGTGCTGCGCCACCCCTCATCGGGTGCTGCAGATCTCATAACAGGCATCACCTCTAAAACTGTCATCAATGCGGGTGACGGATCGCATGAGCATCCCACACAGGCGCTGCTCGACATGTTTACACTTCGCGAATATTTCGGAAAGATCGAAGGACTCAGGGTCATCATTATCGGAGATGTGCTGCACAGCCGCGTTGCCCGTTCCAATATCTATGGTCTTCTTACCGCCGGAGCTGAAATCGGGATCTGCTGTCCAATCACCCTCATGCCACCTGATGCTGACAGACTGGGAATAACCCTTTTTACCAACCTCGACAAAGCCATAGCCTGGGCTGATACCGCCATCGTGCTTCGCCTGCAACTTGAACGCGCAACCGGCGGATATCTACCCTCCCTCGAAGAGTATTCAGTCCATTATGGTCTAACCGATGAACGGCTGGAGCGGATACAAAAACACCTTCTGGTGCTCCATCCCGGACCGATAAACCGGGAGATTGAGATATCCAACCATGTCGCCGACCGGATACAGCCACCCGGTTATTCAAAAAGCGTCTTGCTTGAACAGGTAACCAATGGAGTTGCTATCCGCATGGCGGTGATGCAAACCTTACTTGCCCAACAGTGACCATTTGGTATTAAGCATATAATCATCTGCCATCATGACATGCACCTGTAGCCTCAGTAGAACAATCCTGATTCTGACAGCCGCACTATGTATCACCCATCACAACGCCTCTACTGAACCACTCAAAAAGTCAACAAGCACAACTATTGTCGCACCACTGCTGGCTGACCCTCTGGAGCCCAAAATAGCGGTCATGCCTTCACTGAGCGAACGCACACTGCAGCTCGATATCGGCTCATCACCAGATCTCTACCAGAGCGACAGCAAGAAATTTGCAGTCGGTGTTGATTTCGGCACCTACTCACGACTGAAACGAACCAATGAGTTCAAGTTTCCTGTTGATGCGGTTGATTATCTCTTCGGAGTCAATGCAAGCTGGAAAAAACCGTTCAACAGCGATATGCTGCCTTTCGATACCTTCAGCGCAAAGGTGAAACTCAGCCATATTTCAGCCCACTTTGAAGATGGGCATTACAGCGCAGGACAATGGACAACGCAATCAGAGTGGACTGGAACCATTCCCTTCACCTACAGTCGTGAATTCGTCAATATCTTTCTGGCGCTCAGCTCCCCCAAGCATCGGGTCTATGCTGGTTATCAATACCTCTACCACACACTCCCCGCCGGGATCAATCCTCACACATTTCAGGCTGGCATTGAACTCTCCACACCGGGCAACACCTATATTGCAACTGATTTCAAACTGCTCCCTGTCTGGCAACCCTCACTTAAGGCAACGAGGGAACACCGGGGCACCTGGAACCTGCAGGCTGGAGTCCATCTCAATGGCATAGGCCTGGAAAAGGTAAGAGTCGTATGTGATTACTACTCTGGAATCAGTCCCCAGGGCATGTACTTCTACCATCCGGAAAACTTCACCACAGCAGGGGTCATTATTGATTTTTGAAACAATAACGGCACAAACCCTCTAATGCATGGGATGAACAGAAAAAATCCACAACAAAAACCGATTAACATTTGTTGAAATTGTATCCATTTTAGTATATTACACCTTGATGGCTCTTTTTAAAAAAGCCATGAACAGTTTTTTCTGGTTTTTTATGCTGACGATCAAAAGTTTTGCATGTCCTTTTTATTAACACACACACAACTAACGGAGAACTGAACATGAAAAAAATGTTATCGCTTGCTGCAATGTTTGCAGTGCTGTCATACGCATCGCCAGCTTCGGCTGAATTGAAAATAGGTGGAGACGCTGCTGTTCGCACTAGAGCCCAGTTTAACAATACAGAAAGTGCCACTGGAGTCAAGGGTAAAGAAGACAATCTGCTGCTCCAATACAAAGTACGTCTGAAAGCAGCAGCAGACTTGGGTGATGGCTACTTCTTCAAAGCGATGGTCCAGAGCGAAGAGAAAGTTGATGGATATCCAGTTGCGGGTGGTTGGTCTGAAGTTGGTACTAATAATGCTGGTGCATACAACCTTGAAGTATCCAACTTCTACTTTGGCCGTACATTGAAAGAGTGCCACTACAGCATTGGTCGTCTCCCGCTAAACAGCTTCAACAATCCTATTTTTGATCTTGCATTATTTGCAGTTCCAGTTGCGGTACCAACATCACTCACAGTTAACTCAACTGTCTATGCAGTTGATGTCCCGACAACAACATGGGTATTTGACCGCCTCTTCGGCTTCAACTACGGCGGAAAAATTGGCGATGGTGAACTGAACGGAACGCTTGTTGCTATGGATAACTTAAGTGGTGATAATAACGCTGGAGAAGGTAGCGGCCTCTTCAATGACGGATATGTCCTGCATCTCAGCTATAAGAACACCATTGGCAATGTTACTGTTGAACCACAGGCACTTATTTCATTGACCAATGTGCAACTCCCATATGCAGCTAGCACACCAAACACCTTTGGCCTGAATGCAACGATCCCTTCTGGAAAATCAAAGATCGGGGCAAGTGCTTTCTATACTGTCAATAAGGATACAACTCCTGCAGGCGCTGACGTTGATTACACTGGCTACCTCCTGAGACTTAAAGGCGAATCCGGCCCGGTTATGGCATGGGTTGACTACAACCAAACAAACGACAAATCTGGTGCTGCCGATGTTGACTACAACAACGTCTTTGTCTGGGCACAGTACAGCTTCAAAATGCATGAATCGGCAACTGGCACCTTCAGCCTGACTCCAACCGTGCGCTATCGTGCATCCGAATCGAAAGACAATGTTGTTGCAACAACAGTTAAAGACGACCAGCTTCGTGCTGAGCTCTATGCTACAGTGACCTTCTAAGTCACACCTCTCTCTCTAAAAATAAAGCCGTAGGAAATTACGGCTTTATTTTTTATATTATACTGTTGACGTGCCTCGCGTTTATGGTAGAGCTTATTTCCCGTAAATAACAATTGTTACTTCTGGAATTTTAACGACAGTAACAACACGAGCAGGCTTCTATGCCTGTGGATTTACAATTTTTCGACATACAGAAATCACCTTTTTAAAACAGGTTTTTTCTTGTCCATTCGGCACTGAACATGTTTGCGCCTTTTTTAAGGAGGGAGTAAATAAGGCTCTCTCGTCTTTATTATACCATTTTACTCACTGCATGAAGCAGTATACAAGTCGACCAGCTTAACTGTTCTTTTCGATCATTTGTCAATTACATTAAATTTATTCAATAACTTAAACACAATAACGGTACTATGATTACCATCAAAAAAATCATCTGCCCGGTTGATTTCTCTGGATTGTCGCGCAAGGCGCTGCAATATGCTAACGAGTTTGCAAGACTTTCCGGCGGAAAAGTCTTTCTTGTTGGCGTTATTGAGAATGACCCCACAATCACCTATTCACACGGTCTTGAAAAAGAACGTGCTGAATCTGACCAAAAACTTCTTGCCTTGATTGAAGAGGAGAAGATGGCTGGTATTGTTGCCGATTATGTCATCTATGAAGGATTTGCCGAAGAGTGCATTCTCGACTATGCCAAACGGCAGGAGGCTGATATCATTATCATGGGCTCACACGGACGGCGAGGCCTGAAACGGATGATCCTCGGCAGCGTTGCAGAACATGTTATACGTCGCGCTCCATGCCCGGTACTTGTTGTCAAGGAGAACGAGCACGAGTTTATCGATTAAGTAAACGCAGAGGGCCAGGGGCTGGCATGCAAAAAGTTAACAACATTTTTTATTAACAATCAAAGTAAACTTTTATGGCACAAAATGTCACAAACGTTTCCCAAACCGAAGAGGTTTCCAGCACCAGGCGGGTTATCGCTGCTTCTTCGGTCGGGACGCTCATCGAGTGGTATGATTTTTATATTTTCGGTACTCTTGCGAAAATCATTTCCGAGCAATTCTTTCCAAAAGACAACCCGACGGCAGCGCTGCTTGCTACGCTGGCCACCTTTGCCGCAGGTTTTGTTATCAGGCCGTTCGGCGCTCTCTTCTTCGGCCGTCTGGGCGATCTTATCGGAAGAAAGTACACCTTCCTTGTTACTCTGGTGATCATGGGCGGCTCCACCTTTGCTATCGGTCTGGTTCCCGGTTATAAGACCATTGGATTTTTTGCGCCAGCCATCGTCTTTATCCTCCGTTTACTGCAGGGTCTTGCTCTTGGAGGTGAGTACGGCGGAGCGGCCACTTATGTTGCCGAACACTCGCCAGCAGGACAACGAGGTTTCTGGACCAGCTTTATACAGACAACGGCTACTTTGGGACTCTTTCTTGCGCTCGGTGTTATTCTCGTTGTCCGTCAGACACTCGGTGTTGAAACCTTCTCTGACTGGGGATGGCGCATTCCTTTCATCCTTTCGTCACTTCTTGTCGGAGTTTCGGTCTTTATCCGCATGAAGATGAGATCGAAGAGCACACGTCTGAACTCCAGTCACTAATGCGCATCTCGTATGCCGTCTTCTGCTTGAAAA
>CAJAAV010000059.1 GCA_903937835.1 uncultured Chlorobiaceae bacterium
TCCGTTACGCAACATTATGGCGCACGTCCGTTCGTCCCTCACTGCCGTTCACCACAATGTTGTAACTTCACTCTCGCTCAAAAGCAAAGCCGGAATGAGCAGCCAACTGACTACGGGACGAACACCAAGCGGAAGCCAACGCTGCCGCTCCGGTTGCCGGGGGGGCCGCTGCTGCGATACGCCGACCGACAGCACTCGGCAGCGTCGCGCCAGCTCCCGCCACGAAGCACACGGTGCGAACCGGTTTCAGGCCCAAGAGGATCCTCAACAGTACCTTTCGCATTGCAATCGTCATAATATTTATTTCCATACCAATCATTGCACCACTCCCAGACATTGCCATGCATATTGTACAAGCCCCAATCATTCGGAGCAAAACTGTCAACCGCAACCGTCCCCTTCCCGTCATAATTCGCTTTAGAGGTTATTATGCTTGTTCCTGTATTGAACGGCGTTGTTGTTCCAGAACGGCAGGCGTATTCCCATTCTGCTTCTGTTGGCAATCTAAACTTTTTCCCTGTTTTCGCCGCAATCCACTTACTATAGGCATCAGCATCTTCCCATGAAACATCAACAACTGGATGATTAATTTTACCTGCTTTTGGTTGAATTCCTGCTTCTTTAGCAAATTCGTTAAACTGCGCAACGGTTACTGCATATTTGCAACAAAAGAAATCAAAAATTTTTACAGAATGTTGTGCTTCATCTTGTTTTCCACGCGCGTCATTACTTGGGCTACCCATTAAAAAAGTGCCACCTTTGACGTAAACAACAGGATAAGGCTTCGAATAATATTCTATCCAAAACTGGCGAGCCATGTCCATACCTGTAAAATCCAATGCCTTGGCAAACTCGATGTTTTCTAAAGCTTCTTTCGCGAGAAAAAATTCAAGGATAGATTTATGGGCAAATTTCCAGTTGTTTTCTACATCGCGGGTCAGCAGCGACTGGCCTGTCATCTGGTAATCCTTGAGTTCAACCTCAACATCAGTTGCATCCGCTTTGCACAATCGCAGAGAGTTTGTCTCCTTTCGTTTTTCATAAATCTTCACGGCAACCAGTTGTGAGTATTTATGAAGGTTCAGTTTCAGCTTTTCACGGTTCACATGCTGGTGTTCACGCTTGTCGCCTTCGCGTTCAATCCACTTGTTGATCAGCGCATCGTAGATATCGTAAGTATTTGCATAGTGTTGATCACCATCAACCAGATAGTCGATGTAACTGAGCAACATGGGACGAACCATCAGCTTGGGAGAGTTGCGGACAATTCGCCACGCCTTTTGCTTTTTCTTATGATTCCAGACCCTTAAAATTCCATATTTTTTATTCAGATAGCATCGTATCTCCTTGTCATCGAAGGGTGAAAGATAGAATTTGGCAAGAGTGTGAAACCCTTTATTGTCGAAGGTCGGGATTTTCAGTTCGTAAGGCTGATCCTCTTCACCGGGAAAATATTGGGTGCGACTGGTAATAACCACCTCACGAAAATCTTGCACGGTTTCAATCACTTCGTCGAGCACTTGACGGAACCGTTTATCATCGGTTAGTCCATCAGGGTCAGTGGGCGGCAATATTTTTGGGTATTCATCAAAAGCATCCAGCAGCAGGATAGTATTGGGAATCTCCTCTTTTTTAATCTCCTTTATTTTTTCGATAACATTACCCTGATAACCAAATGGAATCAGCTTGATCTTGTATTTTTTGTGGGTATTGAACACCGAATTATAACGCACATACAAATTGATCATGAAGGTGGTCTTGCCCATTCCCGAGTCGGCAAGCACAAGATAAAACTTGTCGCTTACCTTGTTTTCGTTGAAGGCGGTCTTGATAAAATGCGGTATTAATGTTGACTTGGAGACAAACTTGTGGGTAAAAAGCGGCTCTTCCTCTCTTGTTGGTGAGTTATTCTGCCACTTGCTTTCAATAAACAATCGCAGCCTTTGCTGCACATCTTTTTTGCTGAAATAGGGAGCCAAATCTTTCGCCGCTCTGGAAACCTGAATTCGTTTGTAGATCGCAGTAACGAGAATTCCTCCTAAAGTAGTAACAACTGCGGAGAGGCTGGGTATGGAGATACCTGAATTATCAACCAATGCTTTAATAACGGCTTCTATGACTTTTTCCATAATTCCTGTTTAAAAGTTGTCCTCAACAACATCATCCATTCTTCTCAAACCCGCACGCGTCAAGAAATATCCTCAATGTGTTGGTAATATCATTAAAAAAATGCCCGTCATCTTCGAAACGGCTATCCGGCTCGTCCTACCAATGCCGGGCATCGTGTGTGGCGCTCTTTGCCCTGACAGAATCAGGGGCGGGGTCATCAATCTGTTCAGAGGCAGTCATCCGACTTTGCTTTTGAGCTACGGGACGAACACCAAGCGGAAGCCAACGTTGTTGTTCCGGTTGTCGGGGGGGTTGCTGTTGCGATTCGCCGACCGACAGTTCTCGGCAGTGTTGTTCCAGCTCCCGCCACGAAGCACACGGTTCGAACCCACGACTGATGCCCTTATTCTTTACTGGCCACAAGTGTACTGTACACATTTTTTCTGAATTCTCTTGCATTGGCGTATTCAGTAAAGGCAACCAACGGCATGGCGTGTTTGGCGAACTCCTTTTGTGACCACAGCTCCGTTTGCAGTTTTGCGTCATAAAGCAGCGATGTGGCGATAAAGCGTTTTTTGCTTCGCGGGGCAAGCCGCACTTGATCTTTGTAAAGCAGATACCCCAGAAACGGCAACCCTTTTCTGGTTTCGTTCAGGCAAAAGGGCTTCAGCTCAAGCAGTAGCTTTCCGGCGATAAACTCCTGAAACCGGTAACCAATCACCAGCAACTTCTCTTTATCGTGATGCCACAACACCATGTCGTCCATATACCGGACGTAGGCCGGAGCTTTTAATCCCCTTATGACGTGATGGTCAGCCACGGAGAGATAGTGGTTGGCAAAATACTGGCTGGTCAGGTTGCCAATTGGAACACTTTTCTGCCAGGCGGTGGAGTAGCTGTCAATAATCTGCTCGAACAACAGCAGCAGAGACTTATCCTTGAACAGGCGGTAAAGCTGCTTTTTCAGGATTGCATGGCCAATGCTCTCAAAATATTTTCGGACATCAAGTTTTAAAACCCACCGGTAGCAGCGGTTATACTGCCTTGCCTTGTCGAGCGCCGCGTAGGTGCCTTTTCCTGAACGACTGGCAAAGCTGCTGGCGATCTGATGGTTTTCAAAGGAGGCGTGACAAACATTCATGATGGCATGATGCAAGACTCGCTGCGAAAAAGGGGTGGCACAAATCAGCCGTTTTTTGGGGTCGTACATGGTGAAGGTGTGATAGTTGCCCGTCTCCACCGCGCCTGAAATAATTTGATACTGCAACCTCTGCAAATTTTGCTGCAACTGCTCTCTGTAGGCAGAGACATAAGGCTTGGAAGGCTTCCCTTTCTGCGCCTTATAAAACGCTTCGTAGAGGTTATTCAGATCTGCAATCTGTTCAAGCAACTGCCCCTGGCGCTTCATCAACTTCCGGCTTTGCAATAAAATAGTGAGCAAAACGCTCAACCTTCTTCTCACCAATTCCCTTGATACCCAACATGCCCTTTACGGTGATCTCCTCCAGTTTTGCAAGCTCGGCAAGCTCTTCGTCGGTGAACACAATAAATGCCGATAGCCCTTCGGCTGCCGCCACCTGTTTTCGTATAGCACGCAGATTCGAGAACTTCTGAAAGGTTGGCTCATCAAGGATCTGACGGTAATCAACCTTGACCTTGCTCTCGGATGCTGCGGTGAAGGCTGTTTCAAGGTAACGCACGCAAAAGCACCACCATGCGCCATTATCGTTATTGATCAGCTTTTGTTCGATTTCCTGAATTTTATGCGCCTTCAGAAAGGCGTTCATCTCCTGCTGGGCCGCCCCGCTATCGCCGACGGGTATGGTAAACAGTTTTATCTGCATGGTGGTACATGTTGTGTAATCCCGAATAAGATTGTCGCTTTTCAAAAAAAACGTCGGACCACCTGACGGTGGTCATTTCTGTTGTCGCTCCGTTACGCAACATTATGGCGCACGTCCGTTCGTCCCTCACTGCCGTTCACCACAATGTTGTAACTTCACTCTCGCTCAAAAGCAAAGCCGGAATGAGCAGCCAACTGACTACGGGACGAACACCAA
>CAJAAV010000060.1 GCA_903937835.1 uncultured Chlorobiaceae bacterium
GACTCGACACCATCACTGGAGATTCCTGAAGAGAGCCTCCAGAGCATCACTGCCATAGAGACCGAACCGGACAAGGAGATGAACTTCATCGGGCATCTCGAGGAAATACGATCACGACTGATCAAGTCCGCCCTTGCACTGATCATCGTTATGGCATTGTGTGCCACTTATGCTGATTTCCTGGTCAACGAGATCCTTATAGGCCCACTCAAACGAAGCAGCCAATCTCTGGTACTGCAAAACCTTGTTCCATACGGACAGCTCTCCCTCTACTTTCAGGTAGTCTTTTTTACCGGATTTGTTATCTCTTTTCCCTTCATCGCATGGCAAATCTGGCAATTTGTGGCTCCAGGCCTGCACGAACACGAACGCAAGGCTGGACGGTTTTCAATACTTTTCATCTCCCTTTGCTTCTTTTCCGGCATAGCCTTCGGTTATTTTGTTTTTCTGCCCATCTCGCTCCAGTTTTTTGCAAGCTTCGGCTCTGCCCTCATAAAGAACAATATCTCCATCCAGGATTATGTCAGCTTTTTTATCGGGACATTACTGACGGCAGGCCTTGTCTTCGAACTCCCCTTTATCTCCTACATCCTTTCAAAAATAGGACTTCTGACACCGGCATTCATGAGGTTTTACCGTAAACATGCCATTGTTGTTCTTTTGATTGTTGCTGCGATAGTGACTCCTTCAACCGATTTTGTCACCCAGCTTATCATCGGCCTTCCGATGATCCTGCTGTATGAGCTCAGTATCCTGATTTCAGCCCGGGTCAACCGCAACAATGCCGCGCTGAAATGATAGCAGGAGCCCCAACACCAAAAGGGGCACAACCTTTGCCGGATTTACATCAACCGGGCAAAGCTTCATGAACCGAAAACGCGTCAGGCAACAAAGCATCTCGCGGCGAGCACTCTCAGTTGTTATCGCAGATTGATGCTGCGGCAATCAGCAGTGTGCGGTAGAGTGCTTCAGTCTCTTTTTTAAGCTCATCAAGAGAGCCTTTGTTGAAAAGCACATAATCGGCTTTGGCAATCAACTTTTCCTGTGGCCACTGCGTTGCAATACGTCGCATGATCTCCTCACACTGGCCCATACCCTTCTGCACGGCCCTTTCAAGCCGATCCTGTATATCAGCCACAACAACAATCACAGCGTCAAGCCCCTCATTTCCGCCTGACTCAAAAAGAATCGCCGCTTCCTTTACCAGAATTTTTATGCCCTGCCGTTCTGCTTCAAGCGCAGCTTTACGAAACTCATGAGACACCCTGGGATGAATAAGCCTGTTCAATGCATCAAGTTTACCGGGTGCAGAAAAGACTGTTGCTGCAATTTTTTTTCGATCCAGAACCAATCCACCAGAAGCATCATGCGAATAAACCTTTGGGCCGAAAAGTTCACTGATTCCTTTAATCACTTCATGGTCATGAAGCTGCAGCTCCTTTGCAATCTTGTCAGACTCGAAAAGCCTGCAACCCATTTCCGAGAAAACGCGGCAAACCATTGATTTTCCGCTGCCAAGGCCACCCGTTACCCCCACAAGAAAAGGATAGGTTCGTTTCATTGCACTGTTGCTGCTTTATGACGAATATTTGCCCGAACCTGCTCAAGCACCGATCTCCACAGTTCAGGATTCTTCTTGTAAGCCTCTATTTTACTCGTCATGCTCTCTCGAGTCAGGGCATGACGCACAAGAAGTTCATTGAGATCAACCGAATCAATCGCAGTAAGTTCAACTCCTCCATCACGAGGCTCGACTCCGGATATCAGAAGATAATCACAGTAGAAGCCTGCAACACGGATATCATCCTTATCAAGGCCGGACGTTTTTTTTTCGCTGCACCCGGAGAGTGAGTAACAAACAACAAAACAAAAAAACGAGGTTCGAAGGGCATCGAAAAATTTCATTACCGCGAGAATGAATTTCAGGTATTGAAGAAACTAAATTGAAACTAAATTTCCGTTACACAAGTTTAAACATTTTAATTGTATCTATTGCTTTCTTTTTAAACTCTAAAGAATTAATCCTTATGGCCTGTCAGCAACCCGCATTGTTATATGCAGAAAATGCACTGGAGCCTTTTATTTCCGCAAAAACGCTCAGTTTTCATTATGGCAAACACCATGTTGCGTATATAACCAACTACAACAACCTCGTGGCCGGAACACCTCTCGACAGCCTGAGCCTTGAGGAGGTCATTGCTCTTACGGCCACAGATCCGCAGAAAATCGGGATCTTCAATAACGGCGCACAAACCTGGAACCACTCCTTCTACTGGAACTGCCTCACTCCCAATGGCGGGGGCAAACCAGGCGGAGAACTCGAAGCAAAAATTACACAGGATTTCGGCAGTTTCGACAAATTTAAAGAGGAACTCAAGACCGCCGCTGCAACCCAGTTCGGCAGTGGGTGGGCATGGCTTGTGCTTGAAGGAGAGACACTGAAAGTAGTAAAAACCGGTAATGCCCAAACCCCTTTAACCAGCGGTCAGAAACCGATTCTTACCATTGATGTCTGGGAACACGCATACTATCTCGACTACCAGAACCGTCGCCCCGACTACGTCGCGACCGTGATCGACAACATCCTCAACTGGGAGTTTGCCGCAGAGAATTTCAAAAAAGGAAGGGTTTCGTAGAGCATTGAGAGGCTCAAGGGCGCTTGACATCATTTATGATGACAGAGCGCCCTGCAGAGTCTTCACATCCATGGAAGGGCCGCCCCATCATTGAGATTGACAACCTTTGCTTTTTTTGGCATTGAAAATCTGAAAGAACGACTCCCCTGGTTAAATACCCGTTCATCATAGGCTATGACCAACTGGTGCTCACCAATACTACCGTCAGCGTTACTTTTGTAAAGCACTATCTCAATCTCTTTCGGAACTAACGCGCTGTGGCCATCAATGCTGATCGTCTCGAAATTCCTGAAATGCACTTCAGATGTTGTTCTTCCCTGCCAATCCTTTAAAAGAAGAGCGCCAAGCGTTTTGTTGGAAGGATCGATAACCACCTCTTTACTTCCAGTAGAACTCGCAACAGAAAAAAGCAACATTCCAGAACCTTTTTTTACCGATCTGACAGCGCTCAGGGGCTCTGTAAGGGTCACCAACCCCAAAAGGGATTCCGTCAAAAGCCGGTATCCTGAATTCACCCCTATAATTTTCTCAAGATTCAGATCGTTGTTACTGCCAAGAAAAAGCCGGTTGTTGAGCATATCATGCACATAAAGCGAATCCCTGTTGAAAAACATATCCGCAACAGGCCATCCGAGCAAACCTGCGCTGACAATCATCCTTGCCTCACTCCCCCGATTGATCAGGATATTGCAGAAAACTCGATTCCGTCTTTTCGGAGTTTTTATCCAGACATCAGCATAACCATCAAGAGAGTGAATAAATGGCAATGCTTCTGCAACTTCCCTATAGAGTGCCGCATGTTCAGCAATGAGCGCCGTTTGTTCTGCCGGTAGTTCCTGCTTGCCAACCGTTCGAAAATCGGCGCAGCCTCCCAGTACCAAAACTATACAGAGTGCCCACAACAGAATTCTCTTTCCTTTCATCTCTCCATTCCTCTAACTATTTCCTTTGAGATTCATTGCTTTTGCTGCACATTGCAACAGATACGTTTGGTACCGCATTTGATACTTCACCGCTGAAAATGCCGCTAACTCGCGAGTTAAACAACAGCATTTCACCGGTGAATGTTTTTTCAAGGTAAAATAAAGAGATCTTAAAACACTACACATTTTTCAAGCCATGCAATCCCTCTACCTTAAGCCAAAAGAACACCACCGAATCCAGAAAGGCCATCTCTGGGTGTTCAGCAATGAACTCGAAAGCCTTCCCCGTGATATTGCTTCCGGCGAAACTGTAAAACTCTTTACCCACGACAAAAAATTTCTGGGAACCGGCTTCTACAACCCTCATTCGCTTATTTCAGTCCGCCTCCTTTCTCGCACGGATGAAGAACCTGACAAAGATTTTTTCCACAAAAAATTTCTTGAAGCTCTCACGCTCCGTGAAAAAATCTACCGCCATGAAGAGACCAACGCTTATCGCCTTGTACATGGCGAATCGGACGGTCTGCCCGGCCTCATTGTGGACCGCTTCAACAAGGCAGTCGTGCTTCAGGCTTTTTCGGCGGGCATGGACATTCATTTGCCGCTGATCTGTGATGTCCTGCAGGAGCTGCTCAACCCTTCCATTATTATCGTGCGAAACGAATCTCCATTGAGAGAACTCGAAGGGCTGACGCTTCACAAGGATATTGTGAGAGGTGAGCGATCCGAATCAAGACAGACCATTCACGACGCTGGCATTACGTTTGAGGTCGATCTTTTTGAGGGACAAAAAACGGGCTTTTTCCTTGACCAGCGTGAAAACCGCAGAATTATCAGAAAGTTTTCCGAAGGCGCCGAAGTGCTTGACGTCTTTACCAATGATGGAGGCTTTGCCCTCAACGCCCTTTACGGAGGGGCTCGTTCAGCCATTCTTGTGGATACATCAAAAGATGCACTGCAACGGGCTGAGCACAACGCACAACTGAACAAATTTTCAGAGTACAGTCTTGTTGCTGCTGATGCTTTTGATACGCTTGATCAGATGGTTGAGTCGAAAGAGTCATTCGATCTTGTGGTTCTTGATCCTCCGAGTTTCACCAAGAGCCGCAAAAACCTTCCAGGAGCTCTCAAGGCCTACAAAAGGCTCAACAAACTTGGAATGCAGCTCCTGAAAAACGGAGGGTTTCTTGCTACTGCCTCTTGCAGTCACCATGTTTCAGAAGAGGACTTCCTGCAAGCCGTACATCAAGCCGCTCTTGCGGCGGGCTGTCAGCTCAGGCTGATCTACAAAAACTCACAGCCGTTCGACCATCCTGTACTGCTTGCCATGCCTGAAACAAGCTACCTCAAGTTTGCCTGTTTTTATGTAACACGTTGATATCTCCTTCCATTATGCAGCCTTCGGGCTGCCGAGTGGCTGGATATAAAAACATCGATTACTTTTCTTTTTGAAGTTCAGAAATTGCAGCCCTTACATATTCATCAGCATCATCAATAATCTTTATAGCCTGACGAATCTCATAATCGTCATCAGCATCATCCTTTGCTCTTTGCATGCGTCTCTTTGCATCCTGAATAGCATCCGAGGCAAGCTGCAGTTTTGAAACAATGGCCATGATACTCTCCTCTTTTGGTTATACTCTTGCGTAAGCCGCACTACCCGAAATGTACAACCGATTGTGGAGAAGTTATAATCCCGCCTCACAAAACTCCTTATTTGATCAGGCATATCGAATTGGATTACTGTTTCGATAATAACTGACATCAAGGTTCTCCTGCATCGATACCTGGTTGCCAATTAATAAACTATTGACATCTGCTCCCGAAGCCCAGAGATTCGATGCGGAAGTAATCAAGGTTACAATGAATAGAAGTAACCAATACATTTTTTTCTGGTGTTTTCTCATAGTTTTTTGCTGTTTAAGAGGTTATGTTATAGTGGTAGGCACTGAACGATTCAAAAAAGTTATTGAACTGAAGATCACCTTCAATCATATCACCCTTTTCTGAAAGAAGTATATCTCTCATAACCTTAAAGGATTCTAAGGGTTAGCTTAAAAATGCTTAAAAATTATCATTTTATTCTGTACCAGGTTTTCTGCTGGTACTTTTTCAATAGCTTCAATACAAAGCTATTACTGAGGGCTCTTCGAAAGCAGAGATCGGAAGAGCGTCGTGTAGGGAAAGA
>CAJAAV010000061.1 GCA_903937835.1 uncultured Chlorobiaceae bacterium
AGCGAAGATATTGCACAAAATCAAGAACTTCTACCTGTTTCGATTCTGACAATGCTTATACATCTTTAATAATTGCCTCAGCTATACTCATACATACCTCCATTGCTCTTTTTGAGTATCATAAAATGTAAAATTTTGCGAGCACGTCACAATTGCAGATTTTTAAATTGTAGCCAATATAAAATGCCAATCAGTTTAAATAGGACATTATTGCCATTCAGCCAAATCCGACTGCAGCACCTTGTTCGACCATTTTTTCGTACAGATACTCTGGAGCCAGATCAGCGTCGTTTTCCCACCTGATGGTATGGACGACATCCGATACTTCAAATTTCCTGAATGCGTTGTAATCTTTCAGTTTTTCAAACATAGCACCCCAAAGGACATCCTTCAGATCGACCACCCCGCTTGCACCGTTGTTAAACGTAATCTGTATCCGATACTCTTCTATGTATTCAGCCTTGGCGACTTCTAACATAATCTTTACTCCAATGGCGGTATTTTGTTTAAAGGTTCATGCCTTGCTGCCAGATTCCAGTCTTCAAGAAGATTGTCTTTATAAATTTCGTACCATTCCATCAAGGAGTGAAGTGCATGCTTTGGAAAACGACCATCAACTATTCCTGAAAGAATTTCAACGATGACTTCGCTTAGCTTTAATTGACGGCCATTGGCTCATGCCATAACCGGGATAGAAATGTTTATCGCAAAGGGACGACTTTCGCTATGCTCAAGCCGTTCAGCAATAACTCGAAGGGCGAGAACCTCCGCCTTGGACATTGCTTCCAGCGATGTCGCACCATAAGCGAGAACTCCCGGTAACTCGGGAACTTCCGCCAACCAACGCCCATCAGATTCTTGTTCCTGCTCTATAGTGAAATTCATTTTGCACTCCAGGGTTTTCATATCTATAACATGGATTTACAAAAATTACTTATCAACTTTTCAAGAAAAGTCAGATTTCGTATAGAGATGATTGTTTGTACATCATCGTTATGCCTCATTAACTGACTCATGAGCAGTACTTGCTGTCGAAATAGCTGCTTTTCGAAGTATAACAAACAATTTCAGCCAATCAAACCACATCTGCCCGAAACAGACCGGAGCAACATCACCCCCCCGTTTCAAACAAGCACCTTTGCCTTTAGCCGTACCCCTTCAAAAATTGCATCGGCAACCCGTGCAGGAAATCCTTTGGGCAACTGGCCGCTGACCCGAACGATAATGTCAGGGGTCTTGCCAATCATATCGTCGATAATTTCGACACATACCGACTCACTCAAACCGCAAGAGATACCCGTTGTCAGAAGATGTTGTTTCTGCATATTTCTCCACAGGTAGTGTTTGTTTTTGCCCCACAAACCCATAGCCATTCTTGCCTTGTGAGACGAGAGCATTTTTGGCCCGTTGCCCATGACAGGATAAGCCGACAGAACGTCATAGAGCGGTGTCAGGTGGTATGAGCCACCACGGTCAATGAAAATGCTGAAATTTTTGGCATGACCATCGATGGCACAAAGGAGTAAAAAGGCAACCTGCGCTCGAAAGAATTCATGACGATCTTGATCAGCCCTTGATGAACCTAAAAGCAGATTCATGATCGACCTTATTCCCGGCCCTCCATCAGTCTCGTATTTCCGCCCTGGCGTAGTACCGGTGGCCTGGCACATATCCTCCTGTGGCAATCGGACAATCCACGATCCATCCATCGAAAACGTTCGGTCAAAACGTTCGACAACCAATGTTTTAATCTCGCCAAACTGAGCCATCCGGGACGAAGCAATAGAGATGCCATAAGCCTGCAACAGCTTGCTGCACAGCCATTCATTTTCAACAGATGTCGTCATATCAATATCGAAATGACCTGTATGACCAAGCGGCAGCTTGAAGATATGTGTCGTCGGCGTAGCTCCGCGTGGCCGTTTCCATTGCCCATCATGCCAGAGCAAAGCAGTCTTCTCCTGGGCTCCGGCAAGTGAGATGCGAAACTCTTCGAGCTCCTCCAGTTGCTTGCCGAAGAAATCCGAGGTTACTTCTCGGGCTATGAGCCGTTCGATGTCATCATCACTGAGCGGTTCGGCAGTGATCTTACGGACATCAACCATATCGACCTCGTCGGGCAGTAATTGAATTGCACCCACACAGTCTCGACCTATTTCTGCAAGAAGGTGAAAAGCCTCGATTGAACCGGTAGAAAAACGATCCCTGATTCTTCTTCGAATCACATCATTATCCGGCAGCAGATTGTCAAAAAATGAATGGACAACATCGCCACTATACTTTTGTTCCCGTAGCGGCATCGACAGGGAAACAGGACGCGACAAAGGGGAGAAGAGCCACGATGCGGCATAAGCGAATTCATGCGAACCGACCGTGGTCAGATTCCATTCTCCCACAAGATCCCCATTCATAAGAACCTTGAGCGTACGGGATTTCAGTTTTCTGCCCATTACCACTCCCCGCCACTGCGCCCTGTACTCTTGGGCTTCAGAACCAGTTCAAGACCAAGTGCTGAAAGCAGCTTGAACAGACTTGCTATGCTGGAACCGTCCGGACTGTTTTCCAGTGCCGATATGGTTTTGGGAAACAAACCGACCTTGTCACCAGCCTGTTTCTGGGTCAACTTCAGCGTCTTTCTGTATCCACTGAGAACCATCGCAAGCTGTATCGGCGTCCGGATCGCCTGCTTCTCCATATATGAATTGTTGCTCATGTTGCGCTCTGTAATTTAGCATTCCCGGCAATTCCCAGCAATATACCTTTAAAGGTACAGAATCACAATATAACCGCTAAGGTATATTCAACAATTATCACCAGTGGGATAGAGCAAGTCTGCTAATTCTGATAACACTTGCTAATTTCAAACCGGACTGGTGGAAATCTGAATCGGCGGAAGTGATAACTTCATCAAAATCAGGAATTTGTTGATAAAGTTGTGACGATATCATGCAAATCATCCAGTCGTCATAGTGACCAGGTAATCGACGCAGGACAAGGGCCGGGCGAAGCTTTGCTTCTGTTTGATCTCTCGCATACGCATAATCCCTGTACCGCGTTCCTCCATCCGACCAAGAAAGACCAGACCCTGAGAGATATTGGGATTCCGTGATCGTGAACGAGTTTTACCTGAACGTAATCTTGCAAGAATGAAGAGACTCAGAGCAGCATTACTTCTTTCTCAAATTGACTGGCCGAAATGATTCTGGTCGTAACCAACGATTGCGCTTCAGAAAAATCACTGTCGCCAGTGATAAAATAATCAGCGCCAACTGACTCAGCACATTCGAGAAATGGAGCATCCTTCCTGTCACGAGGAAACTCAATATGAATATCAGTGTGGACTATTTGTGTGTCTGCTATAAGAAGCTCTGTCCAGCATGTAATTGTTGCAGCGGATAACGCAAATTTTGGACGACGGATAACTTCAAGATATTCATCAAGTACAGACCGGGTAACATACCAATCTACATCCACCGCCCCTATACACCACAGCAATACGCGCTCGGGTAACCGATCACGGATAACAGCAGACACAACAATATTGGTATCAATAACCACCTTCATCAGGTATTCCTGACATCATTAATTTCAGCAGCGATATCTTCGTCAGTAATAGTCGCTGATTGAGGCAAGTTTTGAACATGACGCATGAGCGCCTGCCAGGATGATACATTCTCATCACTCAGCCTGCTTTGATCAACAATCAAAACCTCAAGCAGTACACCTTTCTGAAAAGGTAAGCGGTCAAGCACCAATCGGCCTGACGAATCAACTTCAGCGTATGTCTTGTAAGCTTTCATAGCACAGCACCTCCCGTAACGTAAAAATCAATCAATATTCCGCAATTACACAATTCCTGGACTTGATGAATATTTCTTATAAACTTGCCTGGCTGAAGAAGAACTCACTTTCCTCTGAAACCAAAAGATCCGCAACCGATTGCAACAACTTATAGGGATTATTGAATGACCAGAAGATGCTATCGGTACACATCCTTCCGATGACCAATACGAATCACAAGAACGGAAACCTTCTCATCGTATAGTTCACAAATCACACGGTAATCTCCGACCCTGTACCTCCAGAGACCGGAGAGATCTCCACGCAACGACTTACCCAAACTGCGCGGGTCAACGGAAACACGTTCCCGCAAATACCTGATAATCCTCTTTGTGGCAGGCTTGTCGATCCGGGACAACTCTTTTTCAGCCTCACCCGTAATTTCAATTTTCCAGATCAAGGCGTCGCTCCACATCTTCTAAACTGGAGACAGACTCCTCGCCTCGCCTTACCCGTTCCAGCACCTGCTCAGCCAGATAAACATCTTCAAGATCATCGAGATGCTCAACAATGGCTTCGCGAATGTAATATGTCTTGCTGCGGCCAGTTCTTAGAGCAAGGCTTTCAAGCCGTTGCCCAATGCTCCTCGGTATGCGAATGCCTATCATCTGATCGACCTTCTCTTTTTCCATCATAGATCTCAATACATGTTGTACAATGCAACATATGTTACACAATATCAACAGGAAGAGCAAATTCAATCCTGATTTACTCGTTGAGATGCATTTTAAATGGCTCCTCACTCTTAATAACCAGATCCCGGTCACTCATAAGTTCTTCTTGATGTAATCGGCTAACGATGTGTCCCGAAGCGACTCAAGTATCACTTCGGCAAGATGTGCGCGCTTATCAAGCGAAAGCGTGGTTGCTTTTTGCTCCAACTCGGCCAACAGTGCGGACATGGTGGACACTCCCTTGATAATAATTTTTGAATAATTCGCTACAGTGTTAAATCTGTGGTGATCGATCGCAAACAATAATCACACAGACCTGCCTTTTTACAGCACTTTTCTGGACAAAACTTACGATATCTGAATGATCCATCATAGTGTACTTTCAATCTGTATCTCAGCTCAGTGCACTAATAAAAATACCCGTCTATGTGATACCCGTTCATAGGAGCTACTGCCAAAACCCGCCAAAAGCACTCTCCTTGTATAAAATCTAGTTTTTGAGGTGTAGCAAACAATTTTAGCCCATCAAAACACATCAGCCCGAAGCAGACCACACCGTCCACCCCCTGTTTCAGACAAGCGCCTTTGCCCTGAGTCTTAGCCCTTCAAAAATGGCATCTGCGACCTGTGCGGGAAATCCGGCAGGCAATTGGCCACTGACACTGTCGATAACGTCGGAAGTCTTGCCAATCATATCATCGATAATTTCAAGCACATACCGATTCACTCAAACCTCAAGCAGTGCCCGTTGTCACAAGAAGCTGTTTCTGAATATTGTTCCACTGATAATGGTTGTTCTTGCCCCATAAACTCATCGCCATTCTTGCCACAGAAAGTCACTCGAAGCATATCATTATGTGGACTTCTATATTTATATCCCTTCGTTAATTTCCTGCAAGTTTTCCGTTTCTTGCTTTATATGTTATAAATATTGTAATTTCATTGTGTATTATTGAGAGGGCAGTTAACGGATGAGTTAAATAAGAGGGGGCTTAACGGGACGTGTAATTTTTGCGATCAAACTTATGAAGAAATTAAAGCTCTACACGCCAGTGGCTTTGGGAATGAGACCGCTCAAGCAAAAGGTTTAGTAAGTGAAGTCCAGTGACGCTCAGTTTGCTGGTAGCTGTGCGTTTCTTTTTAACCCTGCCAGAACACAATAAAGGAGAATAATTATGGCTACAAACAAAAAAGCTTTGTGTGTCGGAATCAACAACTTCAAGAACTATCCCGGCGCTGCATTGCAGGGTTGTGTGAACGATGCCAATGATATGTCAGCGTTGCTGCAGAAACTGCTCGGTTTTCAAAGTTGCGACATCGCGGTGCTGACCGATGCTCAAGCCACAAAAGCAAACATCATCAGCAACCTCAAGGCTATGGTCGATGGTGCAAAGGCGGGAAAATACACCTATTTGGTGTTCAGCATGTCAAGCCATGGCACGCAGGTTCCAGACGTGAGCGGTGATGAACCAGACCGTGCTGACGAAGCGTTCTGCCCTCACGACCTTGCCCAGTCAGGCAACCAGTGGGACAAAAACCACATCATTCTCGATGACGAACTGCGCGACCTTTTTATTCAATTGCCATCCAATGTGTTATTGGAAGTCTATCTGGATACCTGCCACAGCGGTACCGGTTTGAAGGGTATTGACATGCTGTTCGACCGCACACCCCGCTACCTGCCGCCTCCCTCGCTTGAGGCATTCGAACAGGTAGAAAACAAGCGATCACGCGGACTTCGTCACGGATTGCTTGAAAAAGGTATCGTTCATCACATTCTATGGGCTGCATGCCGTGCTGACCAGACGAGTGCCGATGCCCGCATTGCCGGTGGTTGGCATGGAGCATTCACCTACTATTTCTGCAAGGAGATGACTGCGAGCAACAACGCCCTCTCCCGTGCCGCATTACTGACCAAAGTTCGTGCTGACCTGGCGAAAGGGAAGTACAGCCAGATTCCCCAACTTGAAAGCGAAGCAACTAATCGCCAATTGAAAATCGGATAAGCATAAAGGAGTGTCATGCGTCAGTTGATGGCACATGACACTCTTCTTGAAAGAAAAAGTTCTGATAACTATTTCCCGTTTTTTTTCTAAATTCTCCCTCGCTGTACACTTCGAAGATGACTTCCCTTTTGGAACTTATCTGCTTTTCATATTGTTATGTTAACTCTTGTTAACCAGTGTGCAGGTGCATTCCATTTTATCGATAAACGATACTTATTTCTACTGCCATGTTTTTAGATCCAATGTATTTTGTGTTTGCCATGCCCCCCATGCTGCTGGGGTTATGGGCTCAGTTCAAGGTGAAGTCGGCGTTTAAGAAGTATTCGCAGGTGCCTGCCCAAAGTGGGGTGAGTGGCGCTGAGGCGGCTCGGCGTATTCTTCAGCGTGGTGGTCTCGGAAATGTGACCATTGAGATTGCCCAGGGGATGCTCTCTGACCACTATGACCCAGGCCAGAAGGTGTTGCGTTTGAGTGATGAGGTATACCGTCTGCCAAGTATTGCTTCTGTTGGTGTTGCTGCTCATGAAGCTGGCCATGCACTGCAGGACAAGATGGGGTATGCTCCATTGCAGTTACGTTCCTTTATGGTGCCTGCAGTCACTTTCGGCAGCAATATCGGCCCGATTCTCTTTATGGCAGGCATGTTTCTGGCTGGAACACTCGGCACGACGCTTGCATGGGCTGGTATCATCCTGTTTGGCGGTACAGCGCTCTTTGCACTGGTCACGCTGCCGGTGGAGTTTGATGCAAGCCGTCGGGCAAAGGAGCTTCTTGTGTCGCAGGGAATTGTTTCGAGCGCTGAGATGAAAGGGGTAAATGCGGTGCTGGACGCAGCGGCTCTCACTTATGTGGCTGCAGCGGCCCAGGCTATTATGCAGTTGGTCTATTTTCTCTCCGTCATGAACCGCCGAAACTCGTAGTATGCACAAAAGCTTTCGGAGGAAACCCCTGTCGCTGCTGCTTGCAGAGGTGAACAGTGAACATCGGTTGAACAGAATTCTCGGACCGGTTGCCCTGACGAGCCTTGGCGTTGGCGCTATTATCGGAACAGGAATTTTTGTGCTTATCGGTGTTGCTGCACACGACAAAGCTGGTCCGGCGATAACGCTCTCTTTTGCGGTTGCTGGTATGGCCTGTATATTTGCCGCTCTCTGCTATGCGGAGTTTGCTTCCATGGTACCGGTGGCCGGTTCGGCTTACACTTATGCCTATGCCACTCTTGGTGAGTTGATGGCGTGGATTATCGGCTGGGATCTTATTCTTGAGTATGGCGTGGCTTCTGCGACAGTGGCTCACGGATGGTCGAAATATTTTCAGGATTTTATCGGCATCTTCGGCCTTGGGGTTCCAGCACTTCTTGCCAATGCTCCTTTTGACTTCGATTCGACTAATGGAATGCTGACCTCTACCGGTGCGTGGTTTGATCTTCCGGCGGTTATGATCACCTTTGCAGTCACGGTTGTGCTTGTCAAGGGTATCAAAGAGAGCGCCAATTTTAATGCAGGTATGGTAATGGTGAAGGTAGCTATTGTGCTTTTGGTGATCGTTCTCGGAGCGATGTATGTCAAACCGGCCAACTGGATACCGTTTGCTCCATTCGGGTTTTCCGGACTCAGTATTTTTGGTCACACCGTTCTCGGTGAAACAGGCCCTGGCGGAGCTCCTGTGGGTGTGCTGGCTGGCGCGGCCATGATTTTCTTTGCTTATATCGGTTTTGACTCTATTTCTACCCATGCAGAAGAGGCTAAAAATCCCCAGAGGGACATCCCGATCGCCCTTATCGGTTCCCTGATAGTTTGCACGATTCTTTACATTGCTGTTGCGGCCGTTATTACCGGCATGGTTCCCTACAACAAGATCAGTATTGATGCCCCTGTCTCCAATGCTTTCATGCAGGTGGGCATTGGCTGGGCACAGTTCGTTATTTCGCTTGGGGCTATTACGGGCATCACCTCTGTGCTGCTGGTCATGATGCTCAGCCAGCCGAGAATTTTTCTTGCCATGGCGCGTGACGGACTGTTGCCAAAATCGTTTTTCGGAGCTATTCATAAAAAGTTCAGGACTCCCTGGAAATCAACTCTTTTGACTGGTGCTTTTGTTGCCACGCTGGGCGGCATGCTCCCTTTGCGACTGTTGGCAGAACTGGTCAATATCGGAACACTTTTTGCCTTTGTTGTGGTCTGCAGCGCCGTGCTCATCATGAGAAAAACGCATCCGGACGCCAATCGTCCTTTCAGAGCTCCGCTTGTGCCTTTTGTGCCAATTGCGGGCATTCTCACCTGCCTTACGCTGATGTTTTCGCTACCGGTGGAAAACTGGATCAGGCTTATAGGCTGGCTGGTTATCGGCGTTGTCATTTATTCCTAAACTGTGCGATAATCAAAGCCAAGTACCAAAGTAAGGTCAGAAACACAGCAAAGAAAAACAAGAAGGAAAATTTATAGCCAAGAAGCCGAAATAAACCTGATTTATACAAGGATAC
>CAJAAV010000062.1 GCA_903937835.1 uncultured Chlorobiaceae bacterium
CTGTAGCTATTTGAAAATAAACTAACCATCCCAAGCAGGCCTTTCCCAATATACTTATCAAATTTCCCAGTTATTCACCAAAGCTCGGTCTGTGTGCTAAGTTTCTGTATAGTATTTTGCAGTCAAACCACCTTGGGCACTCTGATCGATTCACTTTGTCCAGAGTGCTATAGGTATACAATAACTGACGCAACCTTTTTTGCAAAATAATTTAGAAAAAATCCCACTAACGTCCAATTATAAATCAAATAAATTCAATTGTGAAGTGGCCCCCAACCGGTAGACAAAAAATGGCGGAATTTAAGTTGTTAGACTGCATGTGGTGGTCATACTTCAAACTCTCAAAGGAGAGTCGCTCAAAAAGAAAAAATAACCTTATATTATTTCTGCCATTCAATCGCTGCACCGTTGTACACTTTGCCCCGAAACGGTTGTACAATTTCACCGAAATAGTCATCCAGTCGATATGCGCTTTAAGTTTGACGAGAGGATCTTTGAGTTTTGTGAGCTTTTCGGGCAGAAAATGCTCGTCAAGCATGCCTAATGGATTGATGTTTTTCATGATAATGGGCGAAATGAGATTATTTCGTTGAAAATACGGAATATCGTGCTCATTTCATGACTATATGTCATTGTTTTTTATAAAGATATATCATTCACGAATAAATAGAGATGGTCTTTATTTATTACCAGACATTACTGATTGTTTTACGTGATTTACATGGGTGCAAAAAACACCAAAGCACTGCGATTTATAGAGATTCAATAGCTTACAGGTTTCCTTGGCTAAGGAACTTCGAATAATGCGTCTGCGGATGAACAGGTTAGCGACTGCACCCGATTGTAAATGCAATATTTGGTTAATACCGTTAGTTTCATTAAAATATCGGACTTAAAAACAGCTATCGATAACCCGTAATTCCCAAATGAAATGCCTCGCTACACTCCGGAACAGCTTGCACTAAGAAACGCCTCGATATGGACGACTGTACAGCTTATGTTGGCCCCGATTCAGTTTCTTGCCTTTCTTGTCGGTGTTGCGGTAACCTATTTCTACTATAGAGATAGTGGAACATTTCCCTTTTATTGGGTGAACGCTGCTTTTCTTTTTAAAACATTTATGTTTGCTCTTATGTTTTATACCGGAGCCTATTTTGAGAAGGAGCTTTTTGATAAATGGATTTTCTCAAAAGAATTTATGCTGGAAGATATCGGGAGTGTTATTGCCGGGATATTCTTTCTGCCCTATTATTTCTTTGCCTTTACCGGCGCATCGAGAGAGTTCCTTGTATGGGCAGCTTTTATAGCATATTTCGTCTACTGCGCTAACTCTGTGCAGTATCTCGTGAGAATAAGTCTTGAAAAAAGGGGCGAGAGGCACTCGATGCAGGGTCATGCTTGAATCGCTATAAGACATATTCTTACTAAGCTCGGCTTCGTGAAGGAGTTCTTAAACATGAACTCATACCCCATGCCCTGCTATGGGGTAGTTAATTAAAACTCTAAATAACTTTTTTCATGCTGACAGGGGATTTTAACGCTTTATGGAACAAGACGTTTTTATACATCGGTATCGGTTGGTTAATCTTGATAGGTATGGTTTGGGATTCATGTTATATTGTTACCGTTGCGGACCACTTATTGTTTGCAGGTGTCTTGGTGTTGGGATATTTGGGGAGTTATTTTTTTGGTATTTTCATTAACTCTCGTCATAAAAAGAAGTTGCTTCTCAGTAAAGCTGCAAATGGCTAATAAAATTGGGCTTTTATATTGTATTTATAAAGCATCATCGCAGCAGAGCAATGGGGTATTATTTAATCTCTCAGGGTGCAATTCCCCACAGCTTGCGGTGAAAGCTTGCTGAATTCCTCTATAAACCGATACCCCGCTGCTTGCGGCGGGGAGTCTTCATTGTAATCACGGATACATACAGAACAGAGTTGCGGTGATTTTTCTGTTAAGGATAGAAATCAGGTGCTCCATTTGAAGGGAAAGTGCTATTCAGAATCTTTTTAACAAGTAATAATATTTCTATGCTATGAGTACAAAGAGAGTAATTACAGCGGCGGACATTCATTTAAAGGCACGCCTACTTTCTGAGGGGGCGAAGGTGACTGTAAATAAATCGCCGACAATGGGATACAACCCGTTTCGCGCTATGGTATTCAATGGAAGCGATCTTGCGACTCTTGTGCGTCAAGAGCCGTATAGCCGTCTTGAAGTGCAGGTTAATGGTGATGATGTGGAGTTTTATGACTGCGGAAAACATCTTGCAAGTGGAAGAATGCAGGAGTGGTTTTCTTGGCGTGACGGAGTGTTAAGCAACGGTCGTCCAGTTAATGCTGCGGTAATAGGGATGAACCAAGATATTATCAATATTCATTACAGTTACAGTTGTGACAATAACAATACCGGAAAATCATGCAAATTCTGTTTTTTCTTTGCTAATCAGCATGTTTCGGTAGGAGAGGACCTTGCAAGAATGCCGTTTTCCAAGATAGAGGCATTGGCAAAAGAGCAGGCAGAAGCTGTAAAAATAGCAACCGATCACGGATGGCGTGGAACCTTGGTCATTATCGGAGGGCTTGTTGCACCCGAAAGACGGGCACAAGTTTCCGACCTTGTCGAAATTGTTATGGCCCCATTGCGTGAGCAGTTGAGTCCTGAGGTATTTAATGAATTGCATATTACGGCGAATTTGTATCCTCCTGATGATTTCAAGGAGATGGAGCGCTGGAAAGCTTCTGGCATTAATTCAACTGAATTTGATCTTGAAGTGACCCATCCGGACTATTTCAAGGCGATCTGTCCCGGAAAAAATGCAACATACCCCCTTGAATACTGGCTTGCGGCTCAGGATGCTTCAGTTGAAATATTTGGTCCCGGCCGGGGTACCACGAGCTTTATTCTTATGGGGCTTGAGCCTATGAATTATCTGTTGGAAGGTGTTGAAGAGCGTTTGTCGAAAGGTGTTTACCCTAATATGCTCGTTTATCAACCTGTTCCGGGTGCAGACATGTTCAGAATGCCACCCCCAAATGCAGATTGGCTGGTCGAGGCATCAGAAAAAATCTCGGATCTGTATTTTAAATATGAGGATCGTCTCGATATGCCCCTTGCTATGGATCACAGGCATGGTTATACGCGAATGGGACGTTCTCAGTACATTATGTTGACTGCTGATGTGATCGCACGCAGATTGTATGAACAGGGTTATGAACTACCTGCAGCATATCCTGTTTAACGGTTTAGAACCGCATAGTTGCAATAGCCGTTTACCATGCTTTATCGATGGTAAACGGCTATTTTTTTGTTTTGTCTCAGATGGAAATGGAGAAATTCCCTTCAAAGCGAGTGGCGCCAGCACTAACTAACCGTTCGTATGGCATTGGGAGCCCTCATCATCAAAGAAAAGCTTGGGCTGACAGATATTGAAACCGTCGAGATGATTAAAGCGCGTTCCCATGCACGCGGGCTCAGCGAACGCGAATACATGGCGGGCAACCTGCTGCATGTTGAGGTAAGCGCCGAGGATGTGTCGGAAGCCTTTGTGCACCAGGCGCTTGAAACCAAAACCACCGAGTCGATCGTCACGGTGGACGGCGGCAATATTGCCGCTGCGCTGAACAGCCCGGAATTTTCACGAACTGTGTTCCCGAAGATTTCGAGACTGTCGTTGCATCTTGTCCTGTCTCTATCGTGATGGCTGGCGGCAAGAAAATTTCTGAACTCGATGCCCTGATCATGTCATACCGTGCTATCCAGGAGGGTGCAACAGGGAATTGACGTCAGAGCCAGTCAGCGAGCAACTTCGCTTCCCAGCTCCATCGTTCAAAGTGATTCAGTTCTGTTACCGTTGCATGATCAAGCTCTTCTCTGGAGAACTCGAAACCTTCCTGCTGAATGATTGCCCAGCGGTTATCTTTTGTAGTAGCATTGTGTAACCTATCAGATAATTCCTTGTCCTGCTTCATTTTTGCAAGAAACAACTTTGCAGAATCCTGTGACATATGACTAGTTCTCCTTTTTTGATTGATAATCAATTGTGAAATCAAGAATTTAACCAATAAGTCCGGATCAAAAAATGAAAAATATCCGGCGCATCCGTCTCCATGGTATGATTGTTTGGATCATGATTCAAATGGTTGTTATTTTAACCATTACTGGGGCTCTGAACTTGCAACAAAAAAATGGACACCCTAAGAAGCTTTGGGGCGAAGCGGTCAGGTAAGCCCGGTGCCGGAAAACGGCACGCCCCGGTTTGACGTGGCGGCAATTGGAAACGTAAACAATGGGAGTCGGACTGAGAGCCAGAGCGAAAGTGCTGGAATTACCACCGAACCCTAAAGTAAACGCGCCAGTTCTCGAATCTACCTGCGAGGGGCTGGAAGTGAAATTCCTCCGGTCTACTCACCTCAAACATAAAGTCAGCAACGCATTGTCGGAAGGAATAAACAGCAAAATCCAGTTGTTAAAGGCGACTGCCCGAGGATACTCCTTGCCTTAATTGTTTCTTGATGCTGGATTATTTCGGGGGAGCCTTTTTTCCGATAAACAGGTTTAGCATCACAACTATAATAATACCGGACAGGTAAAAAACTACGGGTGCGAAAAGTGTTGTATAGTCTATAAAATTCTGCACGTTTGTTATTTAATGGATCTTGTTGTTCTGATGTTATGGTTACCTTCAAAGGTATTGAGTTGCTCCTTAAGATTCTTTTTAAATGCAAGACTTGTGATAAGGTTGAGCAATTTATAGGGGTTATGCTTGACTCTATTGGCGATATTTATCCATGAGTATGTTTTGTAATAGCTGGTCATGAACTTATGCTGAAAGGCTATCGGGTCGTAGTGTTCTGAGTGAATTACTAAATTTATGGCATTGTATTTTTCCCAATCATAATCGGTGATAAGCCCCTTCTCCTTGTATTCCCAGTACATTTTCGTACCCGGATAGGGAGTGATGATTTGAAAAATCGGCATAAAGATGTGATTCTTGCCCACAAAACGAACCAGGTCGTCCATATCCTTAAAGGAGTCAAGATCCGGGTTGACAAGGAAATTTCCCTGGACATTCAGTCCGGCTTGTCTGCACTCTTCAATAACCTGTGAAAATTTTTCGGCTGAGTTTATATGGCCTTTATTATACGCTTCAAGGGTGCTCTGCTTAATAGACTCAAATCCAACCAGTACCATATTGCAGCCTGACTCAACCAGTTTTTTTATCGTCTCTTTGTCTTCAAGGAAGTTCATGCTGAAAAAGACGCTGTAGTTGATATCGCATCCTTTTAAAAGATCTAGTGTTTCCCATAGCCTTTTTTTGCTAACACCGAGGTTCTCGTCGCAAAGCATGAACCAAGGTTTTGATGACTTCCCTTTTCCTTTGAAAAATACTTTTTTAGCAGTTTCAATCTGGCGTTTCAGGTCTTCCGGGTTCTGTGATCGATATAACTTCCCGGTGAAATTAGGTGTAACACAAAATGAGCACTCGTAGGGGCAACCGCGTGTTACATAGATCGGTATGGATTTTGACCCGTCAACTTTTCCCCTTCTGGAAGCCTGGGCAATTCTTTCGTAATCTAACGCAACGATTTTTGTTACAGGTGGGAAATCTTTTGCGTTGTATGTTGGTTTTAAACAGCCAAGACTTACATCTTCAAGAACGGTAGCCCATAAATTTTCTGCTTCTCCGCACACGGTGCAGTCGGCATGAACCATGGCTTCTTCAGCATTAAAGGATACATGAAGGCCGCCCAAGATGACTTTTTTGCCTTTTTCACGGAACTTGTCAGCTATCTCATAAGCTCTTGTTGCGTCGATAGTTCGAGAGGTAATGCCTACTAAATCGTAGTCACCGTCATAGTTGATGGTGTCTTCAAAATGTTCATCGGCGATTTCAATATGGTGCTCTTTGGGAGTAAGGCTGACGAGAACACCTATGGCCATATGGAATAAGGGCTTCTGGTTTGTCTTTGAGTCTTTTTTTCCTTTTGGAGCAATAAACAGCAGTTTGAGTGACTTTTTTTGAGTGACAGGATTCGTCATATTACTTGCCTAAGGATAAATTGATTTATCAACAATGCCTGTTTTTTGCGACATGTTAAAGTGCATCAAAAGTAAATCCGCCGTGCTTCGTGTTTGTTCTGCGCACAATAGAAAATGAAGATATCAAAAATATGGTTGATTAAAAATCGAAAAACACAGAACTTCCGATAGTGCATGATTTTACGACTGCTGTTTTGCATAGCTGGTTTTATCGGTGGTTTGGGGGCTTATATTTTCAAATGTTGTGATGGCGTTCGAACGTATCAAGCTGTTTCCGGAGGTTCTTTTGAAACGAAAAGGCGATATTATGAGTACCAGTGCATTTCATGTTGTGAAATTACAAAATTCTGTATGCTTTAAAAACTTTTTCATAATGGATGATCTCCTGTTGCGCCTCTTTTTGGTTACATTGCCCTTTGACATGTTAACACCAAGATGTTAAAGGAGCTTCTGCTTCTTTGATTAAGGGTGAAGAGTGTGCAATTAACCGGTTATTATTTTAAACATTCAAATGCATAACGATCATGGCAAAAGATGAAAAAAAAGGCGGATTTTTTTCCCGATTCAAAAAAAATGCAGCTTCTGATCAGGATGCGCCCAGCATCCAGCCTTCAACGCCTCCGGCAGTTCAGCAGCAAAGCCGCAACGTCGTGACGAAACCTGAAACCAAGAGCTCCTTGGCGAGCGCTGCGCAACCTGTCGCGCCCGTGGCGCCGGCTCCAGCATCATCAGACTCTCCTATTGATACTGTTGAGGCCTTCAATGTCTTATGTATTTCTCTGGTTGATATTACCACCTCGCAGTTGAGGGTTATAGAGATGGTGCTCAGTATGCTTTCAAATTCACTCAATAAAATTGTGAATGGACCAAAAGCAAAAGAGTAGGCTGCTTCGTTCAGGTTTTCCGATTCATGGTTGATGGTGAGTTATCCTGAATTATTCATCAAAGCAATAAAAAAAGGGCGCAATAACTATCGCAATTGCTTATATTATTGGTACTTAAAGTCAATAAATAAGACGCAATATTTATGCAACCTCTTCAGCCGGATATAGTCACATCAGAGATGTAGGCAACAAACATTATTTTCATTCAATTCTGCATCAGCCGTAGCCCCGGTAATGGGCAAAAAGGTTGCTCTGGATTTTGAAGGTGGCAACATCACAAGCGATGCTGGCCGGTGTGTTGCTCTTGAGTGAAACCGAATCCCAACTGGGCATCATCAGCATGCTGACCAAGTGCAACGCAAGCCAGCCGATTCCTCTCACCGGATGGGGCAGCCAGCGAGGGTCGCCAAAGAAGAGGTCGAGCACAAACGCCGCCAGAAGAAGAAGCTCAGGAGTAACCATGAATCAGATGATACGGCTGCCACCTGAAGCTCATTAATAACAAATACAAACAACTCAAGTAAAAATACGTTACAATTCTATTGCGCAGAAAAAAACACCACCCCACCTCAACCAGATGTGAATTCGTGGAAAAAATCAAATCGAATAGATTATTCTCATCAAATTTCATTATATTCGGCAATTCATTGAACCGGATTTTTTATGCACTGAGAAAGCCAGGATCTACCGGTAAAGTTAACACCCAATAAAGAACCTCGCCGCAAGCAGCGGGGTATTTTGAAGAAAACTCTATCCGACTTTACGCCTCAAGAGGCGGGGAATATGACCCATAGAGATTTAACAGATTTATTGACTAAACTCTTCGGATACGCAATGGTTGTCTCACTCGGCTTTACAAGGAAAGCTGCCTGGTTTCCGAAAACAGAAATTATCGTACATCTAACATCTTAAAATAGAGTGACCATAAATAGAATTATTGATATTACCGAGCTTGCCCTCCGGGACGCGCACCAGAGCCTGATTGCCACCAGGCTTGGAATTGAAGATATGACCGGAGCATGCAAAGACCTCGACGAGGCTGGCTACTGGTCAATTGAGTGCTGGGGTGGCGCCACTTACGACTCATGCATCCGCTTTCTGAACGAGGATCCATGGGAGCGGTTGCGTACCTTCAAGAGTCTTATGCCCAAAACCCCGCTGCAGATGCTGTTGCGCGGCCAGAATCTTCTGGGATATCGCCACTACCAGGATGAGGTGGTGGAGCGCTTCTGCAACAAGTCGGCAGAAAACGGTATGGACGTCTTCCGTATTTTTGACGCACTCAATGACCTGCGTAATATTGAGACCTCGGTTCGCGCAGTCAAAAAGGCAGGCGGGCACGCTCAGGGCACGATCTGCTACACAGTCAGCCCCATCCACACCACGGCTCTCTTTGTTGACCAGGCCAAAAGATTGCAGGATATGGGCGTAGATTCGCTCTGCATAAAGGATATGGCGGCTCTCATCAAGCCCCAGGCTGCTTATGACATTGTGAAAGGAATAAAAGAGGCCTGCGGCAATGACCTTCGGGTTCATATCCATGCCCATGCCACCACCGGTGTGACGCTGGTAAGCCTGATGAAGGCTGTTGAAGCTGGTGTGGATTGCGTCGATACCGCAATCAGCTCCATGAGTCTTGGACCGGGACACAACCCGACGGAAAGCTTTATCGAAATGCTTGAAGGCACAGGATACACCACCCGTGTTGATCTTGAAAAGGTGTATAAGGTAAAGACTCATTTCATGACAATGCTTGGCCGATACAGCGAGTTCCTCTCTCAAGTTACCGGCGTAGAAACTGAGATCTTCAAAAGCCAGATCCCCGGTGGGATGCTCTCGAACATGGAGAGCCAGCTCAAACAACAGGGCGCTGGCGATCGGATGAAAGAGGTTCTGGAAGAGATCCCCCGTGTCCGCAAGGACACCGGGTATGTTCCCCTCGTTACCCCAAGCAGCCAGATCGTGGGCACCCAGGCAGTCCTGAATGTGCTCATGGGAAGATACAAGGTTCTGACCGGAGAATTTGCCGACCTCATGCTCGGATACTACGGTGCCGGGCCGGACGAGAAAAATCACGACGTAGTAAAAATGGCCCATGAACATGCTAAAAAAGAGCCAATCACTTGCAGACCAGCAGATCTCCTGAAGCCTGAGTGGGACAAGCTCCGCCGGGATGCCCTTGCCCTGACCGGATGCAACGGTACGGATGAAGATGTGCTGACGTATGCCATGTTCCCGCAGGTAGCGCCCAAGTTTTTTGCCGAACGTCACGAAGGGCCTCGCAATCTTGGACGTGATCCTGAGACCGGCGAGTCGGAAACGCAACCTGCAGAAGGCCATCAGGGTGCGATCACCGGTCCCATCACCTACTCCGTGACCCTGAGCGGGCGGCAGCACAAGGTGACGGTAACGCCATACCAATAATTATAAAAAGGATAATCAGTGCATAGTCAGGACACCATGAATATTGATGAGATAATACAGGATCTGAACCAACGAAAAGAGACATTACAATTGGGTGGCGGGCAGGAGAAAATCGACCGCCAGCACCAGGCAGGCAGTCTCAGCGCACGTGAACGCATCAGCGCCCTTCTCGATCAGGACAGTTTTCAGGAAACGGGACTTTTTGCCAAACACCGCTGCACCAACTTCGGCATGACGGACAAGGAAATGCCAGCCGATGGCGTTGTTACCGGAGCTGGCAGCATCAACGGCAGGCTTGTGCATGTCGCCAGCCAGGATTTCACTGTGGTCGGTGGATCGGCCGGTGAAGCCCACTGCACCAAAATCGTGCAGATGATGCAGTCTTCGCTTAAAACCGGCACGCCCTTTGTCATGATCAACGACTCCGGCGGAGCGCGTATTCAGGAAGGTATCGACAGCCTCTCCGGCTACGGCAAGGTCTTCTACAACAACGTCATGCTCTCCGGAGTTGTGCCGCAGGTCTCCCTTATTTGCGGCCCTTGTGCCGGTGGCGCTGCCTACAGTCCGGCTTTGACCGACTTCATCATCCAGACCAGGGCGGCACGGATGTTCATAACCGGCCCATCGGTCATCAAGGCCGTCACCGGCGAAGTGGTGAGCGCCGAAGATCTGGGAGGGCCGATAGCCCAGATGAATAACTCAGGAGTCGTTCACTTTATCGCTGAGGATGATCTGGACGCTATCGCCATCTGCAAACGCCTCCTCTCATTCCTCCCTTCCAACAATCTGGAAGACTCACCCCGGGGAGAAGCCGACGATGTTATCATTCCGAACAAACATCTCAACTCAATCATCCCACTGGATCCGAAACAACGATACGACATTCGGGAGGTCATCGGCAATATCATTGACAACGCCGATTTCATGGAGGTACAATCCTCCTTTGCTCCCAATATTGTCATAGGGTTTGCCCGTATTCAGGGCCGCGCAATAGGGATCGTCGCCAACCAGCCCAATGTTCTGGCTGGCGTGCTCGATATCAACGCATCAGACAAGGCCGCCCGCTTTATCCGATTCTGCAATGCCTTCAACATACCACTTATCACTTTTGTCGATGTTCCAGGTTTTCTGCCCGGCGTCGAACAGGAGTATGGCGGAATCATCCGGCATGGCGCCAAGATGCTCTTTGCCTACTCCGCTGCTACGGTACCAAAAATCACGGTGGTACTCCGCAAAGCTTATGGAGGCGCCTATCTGGCCATGTGCAGCAAGGATCTTGATGCCGACAGAGTCGTCTCCTGGCCTTCGGCTGAAATCGCTGTCATGGGAGCTGATGGAGCCGTAGATATTATTTTCAGGAACGAAATCAAGAACGCAGAAGATCCTGCAGAGCGACGCCAGGAGCTGGTCAAGGAGTATCGCGAAACCTTTGCCACACCCTACGCCGCAGCAGCACATTTTCAGATTGATGACATCATCGAACCGGCTGAAACACGCCGCTATCTGGCCATGTCACTCGATTTTCTCCATTCAAAACGGGAATTCAGGCCCCAGAAAAAACATGGCCTGATTCCACTTTAACCGTATCCCAATGGAAGCAACAATGCTTGAGCCCATACAGAGTGAGCCAGAAATTACCGAGGAACTGCTGGTCATCATGTCGTCAGCCATCGCCGCGTATCTCGGAAAAAACGTCCGGATACGCAGGGCCCGATTCATCAGCAACCAGGGGCCAAGCTCTTGGTCTCAACAGGGACGCGTCTCAATCCAGTCATCCCACACCTTCAGCACCACTAAATAAGGAACAATACCGTGCAGTTGATTTTGACCATAGACGGAAAAAAATATATCGTTGACGTCGATGTCCTTGAAGGAGAGGAGATCCGTACCCCGGACTCTTTCCAGGATCAGACCTCAACCATTCAGTCGAAGCAGGTCGTCATGCCATCGCCCCAACCGCTGGCGATGCAGCCCGTTGCGGACGGTCTGCCTGACGAAAATGTCTGCCGGAGTCCCATTGCCGGAATTGTGCAGCGAGTTAATGTCCAGGTGGGGCAGAAACTCCAGATAGACGACCTGCTCGTCGTGCTGGAAGCCATGAAGATGGAGACAAATATTACCGCCCATTCAGCCGGTACCGTAAAAAAGATCATGGCATCACCGGGAGAGGCAGTGAAGAGCGGCCAGGCTCTTATCGAATTCGAGTAAAAAATTGTATTGAGCAGCTCTGCGCCGTTTGTTCTATGTGGCAGGAGCATGTCCCCGGGAACGCCGAGCTCCAGCTC
>CAJAAV010000063.1 GCA_903937835.1 uncultured Chlorobiaceae bacterium
TGAGCATTCAGTGCATGAGCCAGTTTAATGTTAGTACACTATTTTCCGAATTCTGAAGCGGCCCCAATGAGACTGCTGTTTGTGTAATACCCAAATTTCAGTAGTATAAACGCTTTGAACAACACATTAATCCGGAGGAACGGCATTGTCATTTGTCCCATCAAAAGTATTTTTCACCAAAGGTGTGGGAAGGCACAAGGAATATCTCTCCTCATTCGAGCTTGCCCTGAGAGAGGCCAAAATTGAAAAATGCAACCTGGTTACCGTATCAAGTATTTTTCCTCCTCACTGTGAGCGTATCACTGTCGAAGAAGGGCTGAAGCATCTCTCTCCAGGTCAAATAACTTTTGCGGTCATGGCCCGTAATTCAACCAATGAGTTTAACCGTCTTATTGCTGCTTCGGTCGGTGTTGCCATTCCTGCTGATGAAACACAATACGGTTATCTCTCGGAACACCATCCGTTCGGGGAATCTGCCGAACATTCTGGTGAGTATGCCGAAGACTTGGCCGCAACGATGCTTGCAACAACCCTTGGCATTGAATTTGATCCAAACAAAGACTGGGACGAACGCGAAGGTATTTACAAAATGAGCGGCAAAATTATCAATTCCTATAACATTACCCAGTCTGCAGAGGGTGAGAACGGTCTCTGGACAACGGTTATTTCATGCGCTGTTCTCCTTCCGTAAGATAATTCTTTTGCTGCACTGAAGTTGAATGCGGAACACTATGACGGAATCGATAAAAACCGATGTTCTGGTTATCGGCAGTGGCATCGGCGGGCTCTATTTTGCCGTTCATACGGCCGAGCACGCCAAGGTAACCATTATTACAAAGAAAGAGAGTTCCACCTCCAATACCAATTGGGCACAGGGAGGCATAGCCGCCACGATTGACAGCAATGACAGTACGGAACTGCATATTGCTGACACTCTTGATGCCGGTGCAGGCCTCTGCAATCTGGAGATGGTCTCCATCATGGTCAAAGAAGGTCCTCGGCACATTGAGCGCCTCATGGAACTCGGCGTGAACTTCACCACATCTGACCATGACCATTTGCACCTCGGCAAGGAGGGCGGCCATTCCAGAAACCGCATTGTTCATGCACAGGACCTGACTGGCAGGGAAGTTGAAACTGCGCTGCTCGATCGAATCAACAACCATCCCAATATCACTCTGCTTGAACACCATTTTGCCATTGAACTGCTTACGGAGCATCATCTCGGCATCAAAACAAACGACATTACCTGTTACGGGGCATACGTGCTTGACACGAAACAGCGAAAACCGATAAAAATCCTTGCCAAAATAACGATGCTCGCATCCGGAGGCCCCGGGCATGTCTACCCTTATACGACCAATCCGGAGATTGCCACCGGAGACGGCGTTGCAATGGGATACCGCGCCGGAGCTGAAATTGCCAACATGGAGTTCATCCAGTTTCATCCAACTTCGCTCTGCCATCCAAAAGCTGACTCATTTCTGATTTCCGAGGCCGTCCGGGGATTTGGAGGTATCCTCAAGCTGAAAAACGGGCAGGAATTCATGCACAAGTATGACAAGCGACAGAACCTTGCACCAAGAGATATTGTCGCCAGAGCTATCGACTCAGAGATCAAAAAAAGCGGTGAAGAGTGCGTTTTTCTTGATGTCACCCATATAGATCCTGAAAAAACAAAAGAACATTTTCCGAATATTTACGAAACCTGCCTCAAATTCGGCATCGATATGACCAGGGAAATGATCCCGGTGGTGCCTGCCGCGCACTATTCATGCGGCGGTATACGAACGGACAGCAAGGGAAAAACCACTCTTGAGCGGCTCTATGCCTGCGGGGAAACAAGTTGCACTGGTGTTCACGGGGCAAACCGTCTTGCAAGCAACTCACTGCTTGAAGCTCTTGTCTTTGCCTGGAGAGCATCTCTTGATATCTGTAAAGCGCTGCAAAATCTCGAAAACACTGTCGATTTTCCAGACTGGGACGATACCGGAACAGTCAATCCTGAGGAGTGGATTCTTGTTTCTCACAACAAACGGGAAGCGCAGCAGGTCATGAACGACTATGTCGGTATTGTACGCAGCGACCTCAGGCTGCAGCGTGCGAAGAGGCGGATTGATTTTCTCAAGGAGGAGACTGAATCCTACTATAAAAAAACCAAGATCACGACACAGATTCTTGAACTGAGAAATATCATCAAGGTGGCAAGTCTTATCATCGAAAGCGCCATGAAGCGACGGGAATCAAGAGGACTGCATTATACCACCGATTATCCAGAAAAGGACGATAAACATTTTCTGCAGGATACGGTGCTAAGGTCTTTTTAGGCACTATCCAATAATTGCCTTCTTTTCTGTATGTCAGGAGCTACCAGCATGCCATGCCTGCGGCATTGAAGAATCTGCTCTTTGCTTTCCAGCCCCGGAGGGGCGGCATGTTGGTAGTCAGGAAAAAAGGCACCCTACCTTACCTCCTGCCAATCACGGGCATAGCGGAAATCAATCCCGGGAGTTCTTGCAGAGAGCTTGGCAATAACGGGCATCATCCTTTTGTACTGGTTTCGGACGACCATTTTTCTGACGCGATCGTAAAAAGGCTCTGCAACTCCTTCGGCAAGAATACCCCGTTTATCCATGCGCTTTTCGAGCATCATATAGAGCAACAGGTCAACAGCTTCATAACTGAACCCCAGGTCAGCCTCATCGCTCTGCCCTTCCCACAGGTCGGCTGAAGGAGCTTTGTCAATAATCGGTTCCGGAATACAGAGGTGACGGGCAAGTCCGCGCAATTGAGTTTTATAGAGATCACCAATTGGATTAACGGCTGAAGCCATATCCCCGAACATGGTACCATAACCGAGGAGGAGCTCGGTTTTATTGCTCGTTCCCGCAACGAGCCGTCCATCTCTTGCAGAAACATCATACAGAAATACCATCCTTGTGCGGGCCATGATATTACCCCTTCTCAATAACTGATCTCCCGGCACCGATAAAAAAAAAGCGTCAACAACCGGAGTGATGGACATCTCTTCAGACCTTATACCAAGCTTTTGAATCATGAGTTCAGCATGTTCAATACTGTCTGGACTGCTTGATGCGCAGGGCATCATGAGTGCAAGAACATTATCAGCGCCAAGCGCCCGAACAGCAAGTTCACAGACAACCGCTGAATCAATGCCCCCCGAAAGACCAAGCACTATCGAGTTAAATCCGAACTTGCGAATTTCATTAAACAAAAATGCCTTGAGAATATCCTCAACAATATGATAATCAAGATGAAGATCCTGAAGCTTCATAACTGTGGTGCCTTCTAAAAATTAAACAATCGCATGGCTGCGCTGATCAGCAGAAAAGCCACAATATTCACCATCACAACAAAGAATGCAACATTTCTCAGCACAGGACGAGAAAGAGCCGGTTCAAGGTCAAACATAACGGTCAAGCCATTTTTGCCGACGACGAGAGTATAGCTGAGTGCTATAACGGCAAAAAGCCAGCTCCAGAGACCAGTAAAATAAAAAAGCTCAAACAGCCAGACAGGAGTCATTGAATAACAGACAACATTCAGCATCATTGCCTTGAAGCTCTCTGACCGTTCTCGCGCAACCAGGTAACCCACTCCTCCCGCCATAAGATAGAGTACGGCAATATCAATGAGAAAATTGGTAATGGCAAAAAACATGGCTGGCTGTGGCACCCCGATCAGGGGGAACTTGGCAAGCTGTACAAGGGCAATAACCGGAACGGCGTACTCACGGAGCACATTAAACTCTTTCCCTGGAATTACCTCTTGAAGATCACGCCATAAGGTACGGTTACGAAACAAAAGTGTAAATATCGCAACAAAAAGTTCTTTAACACCCATAACAGTTATCGTCTAAGCCATTTTTCAGGGTTTTGTTTGACTCGGCCTTTCCATATCTCAAAATGAACAACTGAACCCCCGTCACCCATCTTGCCCGACACTCCCAACAATTGCTGTGATTTTATAAGATCATCTTTGACCACGTTCAACTGGCCGAGATTGGCATACACCGTAAGGTAAGATTTCGGATGGCGGACAATCACGATATTACCAAACGTGGGAAGGAACGCGATCTGGACTACTTTTCCTCCTGAAACCGCCCTTACCGGAGTGCTGGCCGGAACGGAAATATCAATACCGTTATTGGTGGTAACAATTCTCAGATCCTTATCCTCCAGAGATCCAAATTTTTGTGAAACAACACCGTTCTGTACGGGCCACGGCAATGAGCCTGACGCATTGTCAAAATCCGCAGAAACTTTTTCAATTTCAGGCGAATCTGCTTTCGGCATCACCATAACACTCTTTTTTTCCGGAGACTTTACCGGAGGCTTTTCAGTTTTTTTACGCTCTTTACGGGCGGTATCAGCGGCTTTTCCAGTAGATTTTTCTTTCTTGGCGAGCGCATGCTGCGCCTCAAGACGTTTTGATTCACGTCGCTTTGTTTCAAGGCGCCTGGCTTCGAGAATCTTCTTCTGCCGCTCATTTTCAGCCTCCACCACGCGCTGTTCAGCAAGAATCAGCGACTCTATCCTCGATTGCAGTTGCCTGCGCTTTTGCTTTACCACAGCAAGCTGTGCAGCATATTCCTGTTTATTTTTCTTAAGCCTGTCAAGTACCTCTTCTTTTTCTTTTTTGCTGACCGACCATGTTTTTAACTGCCGCTCCTGCTCCCTGACCATTGCAGCTTTTTGCTGATAGCTTTGCTCAAGCGCAAGGCGATTGTTTTCAAGTTTGACGGCAACCTGCTGCAAGTCATTAACATTACGGCGAACTGCCCGTGTAAAAAACCCAACATATTGTGCACGTACAAGAGCATTGTTAACCGAACCTGCACCAAAAACATGCTCAACATCCCTGTTTCCGCCATATTTATACACTGATACTGCTGTCCTTCGGAAATCATCAGAAACCTTGCCGTAAATCTGGCGATTACCCTGAAGCTTGTCGCGCAGTTGCTCGATATCACTATCAAGCTTTGCAAGATAAATCTGGTTTTGACTGATAATTTTCTCAAGGACAAGAATCTGTGTGCGGATATTTTCCAAAACCTTAAACGACTGCGACTCCTTGCGGGTTGTCAGATTCAGTTTTGACTGGTACTCCCTGAGTTGTTGTTTCAAGCTCTGAAGGTTCTGCTCGACTGCTGCCCGCTCCCTCATGATCTTCGATATTTCGCTATTTACTGGCCGAGCTGCAACCGCTGAAGAGATCACACCAGACACCATGAAGAGCAATGACAGGAACAGAATTGCAGCCATCCGCATCATTCTGTCAAAAAAACCGGGGGAGACAATAAAGTTCATAAAAAACCTGTGGGCATTAAAAATTCAAATATCTTGCGCAAAGAGGTTTAGTACACTTTCAACGCAAGCGGCAGGGAATTTAACCCTTAGCGAATAAATTGGTTACAAAAAAACCAGCGAAATACAGAAAAATCAGGTCTGCACAAGGTAAAGGATAAAATCTTTTCTTCGCAAACGGTCAGAGAAAATAATAATTTGTTTTTCATGATCTGAAATAATAGTAAATATCGGTTTTTCATCAGCATACCAATTACATGGACAAGCTTGTTATAAGAGGCGGACACCGGATCTCCGGAAACATAACCGCCTCAGGCTCAAAGAATACCTCACTGCCGATCATTGCCGCGACCCTGCTCACCGGAAACGGAACCTTTACCCTTCATCGCATCCCCGACCTGCAGGATGTCACGACTTTTACACAACTCCTGCGCCATCTTGGAGCTGAAACTGCTTTTTCAGACAACACCCTGCACATTTCGTCTCGAAATATAGAGAGTCTTCAGGCGCCTTATGAACTGGTAAAAAAAATGAGGGCATCAATTTATGTGCTCGGACCGATGCTGGCAAGGTTCGGCCATGCAAGGGTCTCTCTTCCGGGCGGATGTGCTTTTGGCCCAAGACCGATTGACCTTCATTTAATGGCTATGGAAAAGCTCGGAGCAACAATCACTATTGAAACCGGGTTTATCGACGCAACCACTCCTGGTGGAAAACTGCAAGGGGGACATATCGACTTTCCTGTGTCGTCAGTCGGAGCCACAGGAAACGCTCTTATGGCCTCCGTACTTGCCGAGGGAACAACAACCATCAGCAATGCTGCCGCAGAACCGGAAATTGAGACCCTCTGTAAATTTCTCATCGCCATGGGGGCAACGATCAGGGGCACTGGCACTACCGAGCTTGAAATAGAGGGGAATAATTCGCTCAACGCCATTGAATTTGATAATGTTTTTGACAGAATCGAAGCGGGAACACTTCTTGCGGCAGCAGCCATAACGGGAGGCGATATGACAATAAGCGGTGTTGATCCTGAACAAATGAAAGCTGTACTGAAAAAATTTGTCCAAACGGGATGCACCGTAGAAACAACCAAAAACAGCATTATGCTGAAAAGCCCCCAAAAGCTTCTTCCTGCAGATATCACAGCAAAACCTTATCCAGCTTTTCCGACCGACATGCAGGCACAATGGATTGCACTGATGACCCAGGCAGATGGAACGAGCCATATTACCGACAAGGTCTATCACGAGCGGTTCAACCATATTCCTGAGTTGAATCGACTCGGCGCACATATTGAGATTCACAAAAACCAGGCGATTGTTCATGGGCCACAAATCCTTTCAGGAACTAAAGTTATGTCTACCGATCTGAGAGCATCAGCCAGTCTTGTTCTTGCCGGACTTGTGGCTCAAGGGACAACTGAAGTACTGAGAGCCTACCACCTTGACAGGGGATACGAGAAGATTGAAATGAAACTGAACAGCCTGGGGGCTGATATCACCCGAGAAAAGTACAACGAATTTTAGCTGTCAGAAGAAAAGAAGATTATTTTTTTTGCATATTGTCAACGAAGCTTTATATTGAATGCCTTTAAAGCCAAGCATTGAGGGCCCTTAGCTCAGTTGGTCAGAGCAAGCGACTCATAATCGCTGGGTCGTAGGTTCAAGTCCTACAGGGCCCACAGATTGTGAAAGAGTGACAAAAGAAAATACCTGGCGTGTTCGTCTAGTGGCCCAGGACATCGCCCTCTCAAGGCGAAGATCACGGGTTCGAATCCCGTACACGCTACAAAA
>CAJAAV010000064.1 GCA_903937835.1 uncultured Chlorobiaceae bacterium
AAAAGCGCTCCCTTTTAAAAGGAGCTGGACTTCTTCTCTCCATCAGCGCCATCAGCACGGTTTGTTTCCTGCTTATGGTACTCTGGGTTAACTGGTCGAAACCTCGCATTCAACCAGAACCGTTAAGCCCTGAGCTTAAATCGATAGTTGATCGCATTCCCGGAAAATCCGATGCCCTTATCTATATCGGTCTTAAAGATATCCGTGAGAGTCGGCTCTGGAAAGAAATCATTCCGGACTCACTGAAAAAAGCGCCACTTTTCCAACCAAAAGGCCAGCTTAAAGCCCTTATAAAAGCCGCGCACATCAATCCCTCTCTCGACATTGACACCCTTTTGGTCAGCTTCAAACGCCATGGCTACAAAGAGCAGAACTACCTTGCTCTTGTATCGGGGCCCTTGTCACAAAAACTTCCGGCATCGTTTCTCAGAACACACAGCACGACGACCGAGATAATCGGTGGTCATCAATGCTACAGCCTCAATGACTCCCTCTGGCTCTCTTCGCTCAGCCCAGGACAATTAGCCCTGACCAACAACAAAAAAATGCTTGCAGAGTTTCTTGTTCCAACTGGAAGCTTTTTCCAGAGGGACACCCTCTCTGTGGCGCTTATCAACAAGGCAATCTATAAATCGCACCTCTGGTTCGCCCTTCCCTCCGCCGCATGGACCTCTGGCGCCCTTCAAAGCCTCACCTCCACCAACGAGGGCATAAAGTCAATGGGCAATCTGAACCGCATCCAGAGCCTTGCACTCTCGATAAAATTCAAGGATGGCATTGAGGGACAAAGCGAATGGGTCTATACCACCAATCAGGCCGCCTATTTCGCATCAACATTTCTCTGGGGTGCCGTCAAGCTTTCCGAATACACCGGAACAAAAACAACCGAACAGACAAAAGAGCTGCTCGAAAGAATTCATATCCAGCAGAACCTCAAATCAGTCATTATTCATACTGACCTGCCCATAGAACTTTTTCGGGCAGACAAACAGAAAAAGTAACATCGAATCAAGGCTCTCGCAAAAAACAAAGCGCGCCTCCTTTCCAAAGCACCCGCAATTGTCGACCAGCCATGACCATTTTTCCCGGTTGAGAAGTTAACAGATCAACAAGCTTCTGAAGCGCCTGAGCATCAACCGGTGCCTCCATATCCCGCAAAGCCCTCTTGAACAGCTCTTTCTGTTCAAAAACCGTAAGCTGCTGCAGAGCCAGAACATCAAGCTTGCCTTCAGTAAGAGAGAGCCCAGGTTCCCGTTCACAGAGATTTTCAAAATAGAGTTCAAGAAACTCTTCAAGCTCCCCCGCCTGTTCCGACAACCTCCGGAGCGACGGCAACAGTTTATGCGGAAAGCGCTCCTCAATCAGCGGAATAACACGGTTTCTGATAAAATTCCTGTCGTAATCGTTAGCAAAATTACTCGCATCCGTACGGCTGGCAATCCCCTTTTCCATCAGATACACCGCTATTTCAGCCTTATGCAACAGAAGCATCGGACGAATGATTTTGCCGTTACGTGCCCGAATACCTCTCAGTCCAGGAAGAGAAACACCTCTGAAAAGATTGAAAAGAATCGTCTCAGCATTATCGTTGACATGATGGCCGGTAGCAACCCTCGTGAATCCTCTCTTTTGCATCACCTGCTCAAAAAAAGTGTACCGTAATATCCGTGCAGTTTCTTCAACAGATTTTTTCCACTCTGCGGCAAACCGCAAAGTATCAAACCGCTCCACAAAACACTCAAGCCCAAGCACAAGAGAGTGATCTCGCACAAAACATTCGTCAGCATCACTCTCAGCGCCGCGAAGCTGAAAGTTGCAATGAGCCACGGCAAGATCACAATGCAAGAGAGGCCTTACAGCACAGAAGAGCGACAGCATGGCCATCGAATCCAGCCCTCCGGAAACCGCAACAAGAACCCTGTCACCATTATCAACCAGTCGCCTTACCCTGACTTGATCGAGAAACTTCTTTTCCAACACATTCATAGACACTGAAAATGACAACTCTGTCTGTGACAAAAATGCAAAAAAAAGGGAAAAACATTTCCCACTTATCCCAACTGCAAAGATAAATAATTATTATGGTGGTAGCTTATCATAACGTAACCAAATAGAGACAAAAAAATGTTGACTTCCTATGGCTACAGCACCATGATAAAAGTCGTTCTCCTCTGCATGATACTCAGCGCGGCTGCAATGATTTTCCCCTCCGGAGCCCAGATATCGATACTTTTGACCGTCGGCATTGCACTCCTGTTTACACTCTATTTTTTCCGCGACCCAAATCGAACAACACCTGACGAACAACGGGTAATTCTTGCTCCCGCCGACGGTAAAATCATCCTTGTTCAGCCCCATGCAGAGAGCACTTCCGCCAACCATCAAACACTGGTGAGCATCTTCATGTCTCCCTTCAATGTTCACGTCAACCGCATACCGATCAGCGGAAAAGTGACCCATCTGCGCTACTGCCCCGGAAAATTCCTGATGGCCTTTGACAATAAGAGCATGGAGAGCAATGAACGCATGGAGATCGGTATAGACAACGGCGAAATAGAGGTACTGTTCAACCAGGTATCCGGTTTTCTTGCAAGAAGAATCGTCTGCACCCTGAAAAGCGGGGAGATGGTCAAAATCGGCAAACGCTTCGGCATGATCAAATTCGGATCGAGAGTTGACCTCATCCTGCCCCCGTCAGCCAAAGTGGCCGTTCAACCCGGCCAAAAAACCCGTGCAGGTGAAACGATCATTGCCCGCTATTGAAGAACCCTTCGCGAGTAAAAAGAGTTGTTTCAGGAACGCATATTGCTTATATAACAAACGTGATATCGTCATAATAACTAATCGGAGGAACACCGATGTTCGGATTAGGAGGACAGGAACTCGTTCTCATTCTGCTTATTGTTCTGCTGCTGTTCGGAGCAAAAAAACTTCCAGAACTTGCAAAAGGACTTGGAAAAGGAATGAAAGAGTTTAAAAAGGCTCAGACTGAAATTGAAGAAGAGTTCAGCAAGGCTACCGACGAAGTGCCAAAAAAGGAAAAGTCGCCCTCTTCGACTCAGGCGTAACGTGTGCAATGCCAGGCCATGCTTTTCAGCCTTTACATCAAAAATTTTGCACTGATCCAGGAGTTGACCGTTGAATTCAACCCCGGACTGACAATTATCACCGGAGAGACCGGCGCGGGTAAATCCATTCTTATCGGAGCGCTGAACCTCGTTCTTGGGGAGCGGGCCAGCAGCGATCTGGTGCGGTCGGGCACAACCAAAGCGGTCATCGAAGCCATCCTCAAAGAGGTCCACTCCGAAAAGATCGAAAGCCTGCTGCAATCCGCAAACATTGAGGCTGCACCCGAACTTATTCTCCGCAGAGAGCTCTCGTCGAGCGGCCAATCCCGCTGCTTCATCAACGACACACCCTGCACAGCCGCCCTGCTCAAACAGGCAGGAGAAGAGCTGATTGACCTTCATGGACAGCACGAGCACCAACTGCTGCTGCACCAGGACACCCACGAAACCCTTCTTGATGATTTTGCTCTGACTACGACTGAAGTGACCGCCTACAAAAACACCCGATCATCGCTTCAGGGGCTCCAGCAACAGTTGAGAGGGCTCAAAAAAGAGGCCGCCGCCATCCGCGACAAAAAAGAGATCATCGATTTTCAGTTAAAGGAGCTCAACAGCATCGAGCTGAAAAGTGGCGAAGAAGAGTCCATCGAGACAGAAATTACACTCCTCGAAAATGCTGAAACCCTTTTCACGCTCAGCAGCACCCTGAACCACCTGCTCTACGACGGCGAGCATTCACTCTATTCCGCCATCACTGCTGCACTGCATACCCTCGAAAAGCTTGCCGCCATTGACAAGCGCTTCGACATGCACATCGAAGAGACCCGTACCGCAAAAAGTATTGTTGATGAACTCTCACGCTTCACGCGCAGCTACACTTCGAGTATTGATTTCAATATAGAAAGACTGGACTCATTGCGTGAACGCCAGCTCCAGCTCCAGCGACTCTGCAAAAAATATGGCCGCACGCATACTGAACTGATTGACCTGAAAAACGAGCTTGAAGCAAAAAGCGCGCTTGAAGAGAACCTTGAAGAGGAGGTCAGCCGCATTGAGCATGAGATAACACTCCTCAAAACAGAACTATCGCTTCATGCCGAAACACTCAGCAACAAGCGGCAGAAAGCTGCGAGCCGCCTTGAAACTGCCATTCAGGAACAGTTGGCAGAGCTCGGCATACCACACGCTACCTTCATTGTCAACATCACACACGAAGAACATCAAAACGGCGAGATCTCCATCAACGACGCCATATTTGCTGCCTTCCCCTGCGGTTACGACAAGATTGAGTTCCTGATCTCGACCAATCCCGGTGAAAAACCAAAACCACTCGTCAAGGTGGCATCCGGCGGAGAAATTTCACGAGTCATGCTCGCCATGAAGAGCGCGCTGGCAGAGTCGGCTAAGCTGCCGATCCTCATATTCGATGAAATCGACAGCGGCATCAGCGGCCGGGTCGCCGAATCCGTTGGCAAAAGCCTTAGAAAACTCTCGCGCCTGCACCAGATCATAGCCATTACCCACCTGCCGCAGATTGCCGCCATGGGCGACCTGCACCTCAACGTCAAAAAATCCGTCCAGCAGGAAAGAACCGTGACAGAGGTTACCCCTCTCGACCACGAAAACCGCCTGCAGGCCATTGCCAGCCTCATCAGCGGTCAGCAAATTTCAGCCTCATCGCTCACTCTGGCTGCAGAGCTGGTTGAGGCCGCTCGGAAGTGACATGCCAAAATTAACCGCACATGGAGTAAAGTGGCTCAAAGGCTTTCACCTGATTGCCGTTGCATGCTGGATCGGTGGAGCAATTTCGCTGATATCGCTCTATTTTTTGAAAGCCGGTATTACCGATGGCCGCGTTTTGTACGGAATCAACCATGATGGAAATCTCCGGCAAACTCGGCATCGCATCTCTGGGTAATGCCGCATATCTGTACAACCAAAAAATGAATCTGTTGTTCGGGGCTCTTCAGGTGCTGATATTGATGATCACTCTCTTTGTCTCAATATTCAAACCATGGAAATCAAAAAAGGAGACAAAGAAAACAGTCGTATAATATTGTTGTTCCTCACGCCGCAGGACGCCGATACAGGTGCTTCTGAAACTCAATAAAAGTCGATAAAATCTTCTCCGTGCTGCCGAAAAGAGCGGTCGCATCCGAAAGTGCATGATATTTGAGTTGCAGCAGGTGCGGCAGCTTTTCCTGATCGAGCTCTCCTACACCGGTTTCAATGTATTTGGCAAGAACAAACTCCACAAACTCTCGCTGTTTATCATCCAGTCCGTCATAGATGCTGTTTTGCGCTTCGGCCACCCTTGCTTCTCGGGTGATTGGCGGCTGAGCGAAAGAGACGAATTCGAGCACATCGAAGAGGTCACTGTTTTCAGCATTGATCAGCTTCTGAATCGACTCCAGCTCCGCATTTCCATAACCAGCTTCAGCAAGCCTGGCAAGCAAGGCTTTGCGGGTTTTCGGATTAGACCACAACTCCCTCAGCTCCTCTTCGTTTTTGAAGTACTCCGGCAACAGCAGTCCAAACATGCCCTGCATAAACTCCTGCGTGGAGATAACCTTGCCATCAGCGCTCCAGAACGAGGTGGCAATGGTGTGTTGTATTTCACGCTCCTTGCCATCACTCAGCCTTATTTTCAGCTTTTGGCGATCACGGAGTGGCTCGATAGACTCCGGCAACTCTGGCGGATAGGTCTCTTTATCCTCTTTTATGATTGCAGCTTCTGTTATGGTGGTCTGGTCAACCGGTTCACCGTCCCACTCAACATCCTGAAAGTGATGACAGGCATCGACAAAGTCATAGATTGTAAAGTACTCCTTGCCGTCAAAAAGCCGGGTGCCGCGCCCGATAATCTGCTTGAATTCGATAATCGTATTGATCTGCCGCAGGAGAACAATGTTGCGAATATTTCGCGCATCAACACCGGTCGAGAGTTTCTGCGACGTGGTCAGGATCGTCGGTACCGTCTTTTCATTGTCCTGAAAATCGCGCAGATACTGCTCCCCCAGCTCACCGTCATTTGCCGTAACCCGTACACAATAGTTTGTTGCCGAACTGCTTTTGTACTGATTGATCAGGTCACGCACCAGCGCTGCATGAGCCTGATTGGCGCAAAAGACAATCGTCTTCTCATTCTGGTTGATCTCAGAAAGCAAAATCTGCACCCTTTTGGCTTCACGCTCCCTGATCTCAATAGTGCGGTTGAAGTCGGGCTCAACATAGAGCCGCCCAGCCTCCACCTCACCTTCAATGACCTGATCATCAGAGGTGTAGATGTAGTCGTCAAGCGTGGTTTTGATACGTTTGACTTTAAATGGGGTGAGAAAACCATCGTTGATTCCCTCCTTGAGCGAATAGATAAAGACCGGATCGCCGAAATAGTGGTAGGTGTCGACGTTGTCGCTGCGTTTTGGCGTCGCGGTAAGGCCAATCTGCACCGCCGGAGCAAAATAGTCAAGAATACCGCGCCAGTTGCCTTCGTTGTTGGCTCCGCCACGATGGCATTCATCGATAATGATCAGGTCGAAATAGTCAGGCGGGTAGTCACCGAAGCAAGGGGAGTTCTCCTTGCCGGTCATGAATGACTGGAAGATGGTAAAAAAGATACTGCCATTGGTTGGCACGCGCCCGTTCAGGCGAATCTCATCCGGCTTGATACGGACAAGCGCATCGGCAGGAAACGGAGAAAACGCGTTGAACGCCTGATTGGCAAGAATATTCCGGTCAGCAAGAAAGAGCACCCTCGGCCTTCGCTTGCCGTCACGGTTGAGGTTCCAGCGACTCTGAAAAAGCTTCCAGACAATCTGGAAAGCAATAAAGGTTTTGCCAGTACCAGTAGCAAGCGTGAGCAAAATACGTTTCTTCTCCAAGGCTATGGCTTCCAGCGCCTTGTTGGCCGCAAGCTCCTGATAGTAGCGCACCGTTTTTGTACCGCCAATCTCCTCAAAGGGAACGCTGTTAAAGATCGCTTCCCACCGGTTTGGCACCTCGAAAGTTTTCTGCCAAAGCTCATCCGGCGAAGGGAAAGTATCAATCAACCCTTCCTCACCGGTGCTCATGTTGATCTGGTAAATCTCCCGGCCATTACTGGCAAAAGTGGTTGCAAGCTGAAGCTTTTCAGCATAGTTTTTGGCCTGCGCAACCCCTTCACCCACCTTACGGTCACTGCTCTTGGCCTCAATAACCGCCAACTTCCGGCCATGATAGACCAGCACATAATCGGCCATCAGCGATGTACCACGAATACCTCCACGCTGAATCCTTCCTGCAGTAATCGGATACTCCCGTTGAACTTTTGTACCCTCAACAACTCCCCAGCCGCTCGCTTTCAGTTGCGGGTCAATCAGTTCCGCTCTCGTTTCGGCTTCGTTCATCAAAAATGCCGAACAGGTCTTGCACGACCAGTGTTTGTTTTATTACCATCGAGCTGCCCCCCGGTAGTGAAATCCTGTGCCCATGCTTTAGTCGCATCACTCTCAGAAGAACTCCAGTAGTAGGTGCCCTCAATACCAACAAGAGCAAAGCGATGACTATAGATCTGCTGCAACTGCTCCTTGTTCGGCAAAAACCAGTCACCATAACCCTCAACAAAAGCGTTGGCAGCAACTTTAGCGCTATACCAGGTAAAGAATGCTTTCTCTTTACCCGGAATGTTCACCGTCACATCCGTTTTGGCGGCAATAAGGCCATGCTGACCGGTACCATCGACATAAAAGACAACTCCCCCGCCATAGCTGTCGCCAATCTGTGGCGTAGCCGCCGAAGAGAGCGTTGAAACGGTAAACATACTTAGACCGGCAAGCAGCAGCATGAGCAACAGCCGGGTAAAGGGTACTTTTACATGAAGTTTCATAATAGTTATCGTTATTGGATTAAAAAGTCCGCATAGCGCGAACACGATTACTGTTTGTCTTGAAGTTTAGAACCTGAAACCCACCACCAAAACCCTGCACCCAGACATGTCCCGCACTGTCTACCGTTGAACTCCAGTAGTGGTTATAGGAAACCGTAAAAGAGCCAAGAGCACTGTTATTGAGATAGAGCTTGTTCAACTGCTCCTTGTTTGGCAAAAACCAGTCATTATAATCACAGCTTACATAATTCCTGCATGCCAATTGAGCATCGTCCCAGGTAAAAAAACCTTCCGGCGAGCCCGGAGAGTGACCCTTCATATCCCATCTGGAGACAATAAGGCCATGCTTCCCCGAAGCATTGACATAACAAACGACACCTCCGCCACTCTCTTCACCGATGGTCAGCGCCATACTGCGTGCCGGAATCGAAACCAGCATCAGAGCTGTCAGCAGAAAAAGTAACCATAGCCGAGCTTTTGCATAAAGTGTTAATGGCATGGTCATCTATCCTGCATAGCATTTCAAAGTTTCAAAACAACGCCCTCAGTAATAATCCTCTTCCCGCTGGTACCGTACCGCCAGAATGGTGACGCTCTTTTCATTGTCTCTTTCGAACAGCGCCACGTAGCCGCTGGTTCCGAATGAGATGAGCAGTTCACGCAATAATGGATTATCCGCTGTGGCTTTTCTGCAACTGAAAAAGAATTTTTGCAAAAAACTATTTGAACACCACTTGTGACCGTTTGATAAATTCGATAAAATTAATGCACGGAACCCCAATCTCACTCATTGCGCAAATGACAGGAATCTTGCTTTTTGCGAGATTATCTGGCAGCTTTGGCTGCCGTCCTTCATTTGATACCAATCCTGTGTTGTTGATACTCGCTGTCGCAATAATAAAAATATCATTTTCTCCCACACCTTTCGAGTGGTAGCTGTCTCCAACAATACCGAGAAGATTTTTGATCTTTAACGCCTCATGAAGAATCGGGTTCGTTATAGCCAATAACTCAATCTTGTTATCCCTGAGCCACTCGCCACATTCTGGTATTTTGTTTGCGACTTCATCATAAGCAACACTTGGCATCACAAGTTTTTTTTCTGCATTTTGGGATGCCATCCAATCCCACAGGCCCGGAAACTGAATGATCGGGTAATTATCCCAGGCATGGATGATAGATGAAGCGTCAAAGGCCTGCATAATAACTCTCCAAACTATGCAAATCTTTGATTTTAATGCTATCGAGATAATTACTTGCCTTGGCCAGTGTAATATGACGATCACTCAAGGCATCCAGCACCGTTCGCACGTATGTATCACCGAACACATGCCTTGGCTCACGGTGACGATACTGACGGTTTCCGCCATCTTTGAGCGAAACAATCAATGTTGAACACCATTGCCGGTAAGCGCTATAGTCACGTTGAGGTAAACGGCCTGCATACAGTAAACGACGCAAAATAACTTCGCAACTTACACACCATGCCCTGCATTGCCGATCCAGCCACTCATCGTATTGAGAGACCTCATCAGGACGTTCTCCATCATTGATCATGGCAAGAAAAGCATCCGGCACCAGCAGATGACCAGCAAACGCATTGGCATCACGCTCCCTGCCCTGGTGAGAGTATAAATCATGATCATCATCAATTGAACTGGCTTTGTGCAGGAGCAAATGGCCTAATTCGTGCATCAGCGTAAATGTTTGCCGCTGCTCAGAAGCCTGTTTTTTGATAAAAATCACCGGACAAACCGGATCGTACAGAGTAAACCCAAGAATCGGATTTTCTTTAGGAATCTGCCACTTCCCGCTATAGCCATTGCTTCGAAAGACCAGAACCCCCTTCGTCTCCAATGCCGCACGGTAAGAGTCAAAATCATTGGTATCAAGCAAGCCTGACCACTTGCGTACGGCGTGTGCGGCTTCTGGCAGAGTAATACCTTGCAGGTCAGGGGGAGTAAAACGAACCCGATCAGACTCATCCATATCTTCAAGCAAGCCGAGGTAAACTTCACGCTGTTTCTCAACCCGCTCAATCAATTTTTTAAGAGTTGGAGTAACCTCAGGTTTCTGGTTGGTCAGCGTACGAAATTGCGCAGTATGCACCTGTGCCTCATCGACCGGGCCTTTTTCCAGAAAAAAAAGCACTCCACGACCAAAATAGTCTGCCACCTTGCGCAACTGGTTGAAGGTTAAGCCATCTTCACCTGCCATCACCAGTTCGATAGTGCGCGGGGCAATACCCAGTTCAGAGGCAAGCTCGCCCGGTGTCATACCATAATCGACACAGCACCAGAGTATGCGTTCCGGATTTATAGAGTGAATACGTTCCATCGCTGAGTTGCAGACAAAAAAATCTGTTGAAATTTCGTTACGTTAAAATACAAAATTTTCTCTTACCACCTTTTTTCACAAGGCGAACCAATGACAACAGCAGAGAAAATATACAAGGTGGTGAAAGAGCTTCCTGAATCTATGCGTCAAGAGGTGCTGGATTTTGTGGATTTTTTGAAGCAGAAAACAATCCCCGATGAACCACAATCAGGAAATCTTGCTATCCTTATTCATAATCGCTTTAACGGGTTGGATGCGGATAATCTTCCTGTCCCGCCACGTCAGTTATTCCAGGTTGCAATCAAAAAGTCATTTATTCGCCGATATAAACTATTTAAAATAAATGCTTAAAGAAGGATAATTATAACCGTCTTGATTGCGATTTAGAATCACAACTCCCCCGTGAATGCCTGGTGAAGGATGGACTTTTTCAGCGCATCAAGTGCCACAAGCTTTTTCTGGTAAATCGCTTCGAGACGTTGGGTTTCTGCACGAAGCCCATCAATTTTTGAGACAATCTGCCGCTGCTCTTCAATATCTCCAGGAATTGGGATAATAAAGTTTACAAGGGTTTTAATGGGCAACTGAGGCTGAGCTGCCCCTGTAGTCTGCTTTCTTATCTGATCCTTCACAATCTCAGACCTCAGTAACTCAAAGAGAAACGCAGGAAACAATACGCGCTTATTTGGTCGAAAAATAAGCATCCCAGAATTGATTCGTATGTTGTCAAATGGGATGTCATCAGAGTAATGTCCAATATTTCCAATGGTGCCTCGCGTAGTAAGAACTACATCATCACGCTGCAGCTTTCCTTTGCGAAGCTGCTTATCTTTTTCTTCAGAAATGAACATCGTAGAATTAAAATCAAATCCATTTGGTCGAACATTCTTCGTATTCATAAAAAGGCAGTAACCCTCATCTTGAAAATCAGATGCTTTCGGATAGTTTATGCCTCGATCACCATCAATAATCTTGAGTATGCTTGCGTCACCAAACGTCCTCTTCACCCACCCATCTCCACGCAGGGAGAAAACAGCATTCAGATACGAGTCAAAAAGCGCACGGGCATTTTTAAGATTCTTTTCGGCGTTCGCTCGCGCAGTGGCAATCGCTACGAATGCTTCGTCGAGCAGAGCGACGATGCGCTGTTGTTCAGGGAGTGGGGGGACGGGAATCTGAACCCCTTTAACCAATCCAATATTGAGGTTTCTAACTGTGCTCCCTGCCGCCAAACTATCGAACTGGCTAAACACAAGATCCGAACCGAGCACATAATAGAGGTAGTCATGGTCCACCTTTGGCCGACGCAATACAAGCCAACCGTCATGAATACAACCGTTAGTTTTCATGATGTATGGACGCCCGAAGCTCATTGAGTTAGAAAGGATAAAGTCACCGTCAAACACCATTCGAGATCGTCGAGCACCTTCCGGCTTAATTTTTTCCTGTGTTGCTGTAATGTATTTGGTAACTCCTTTGGTATCACCAATTTTAATCCAATTAATCCCATCTTCATCAGACGTGAGATAGCTTTCAATAGGGCGAGGCGAACCACCCCGTTCAATCTCGCAAACTTCGCTCAGCCTCTTCATTTCCCAGCCGTCCTTCATTCCCTCCCCTCCCCTGCGTCCCACAAGCGAAGGCACTCCACAATGGCATCAGGACTTGAAAGATCATATGCCATCTCTCCATCAGAACAAGCACAAAAACTGCGAGGCACCATTTCTGCAACCAACGGTTGCATTTTTGCACATCCCTTATAACTCTTCAGCAATTCACGCATTATCTATTAACCCAATAAGTTGCATTCGATGGTACAATTCTCTAACCGACGGTTAGAGTTTTGGTGATTCCGGCAATCCGTGCAATTCTCCAACAAATGGCTGGAGTTTTCATTGTCCACTATCCATTGTCAATTCTCCACTGAAAACAGCCCCCGCATCCCACGTAAAACCACCGCACTCTCCGCATCAAGCGCAGCAATCTCATCCATAATATCCTGCGGGCTCCGGTGCGCCACCTCCCCGCCGCTATTGGGGTTTTTGACTGATAAATCCCACGTTGTGCGGTCAACGTCGGCAATGCTGACACTCCACGATTTTGCTGAATCAGCGCGGCTTTTCTGCAACTCTACGAACTCCGCCAGATCGTTGTCGTTCAGCGGGTTGTTCTTGCCGAGGTTGCGGCCGGGATTGAGCTGGTAGTACCAGATCTTCCTTGTCGGTGCGCCCTTCTCGAAAAAGAGCACCACGGTTTTGACGCCCGCGCCCTGAAAGGTGCCACCGGGGCAGTCGAGCACGGTGTGCAGGGTGCAGCTTTCGAGCAGGAGCTTGCGCAGGCTGACGGAGGCGTTGTCGGTATTGGAGAGGAAGGTGTTTTTGATGACCACACCGGCCCTGCCGCCAGCCTTGAGAATTTTGATGAAGTGCTGGAGAAAAAGAAAGGCGGTCTCGCCCGACTTGATGGGAAAGTTCTGCTGCACCTCGGCCCGCTCTTTGCCACCGAAGGGTGGATTGGCAATGATGATGTCGAACCGGTCGCGCTCCTGAATGTCGGCAAGGTTTTCGGCGAGGGTGTTGGTATGCACAATGTTTGGCGCTTCAACACCGTGCAGAATCATGTTCATGATGCCGATGATGTAGGCCAGCCCCTTCTTCTCTTTGCCGTAAAAGGTGCTTTTCTGCAATATCTCCATATCGCCGGTGGTGAGGCTTTTGCTTGTTTTCAGGTACTCATAAGCTTCGGCCAGGAACCCTGCTGAACCGACGGCACCATCGTAAATTTTCTGCCCGATGACGGGAGCAACAACCCTGACAATGGCTTTGATAAGCGGGCGCGGGGTGTAGTATTCGCCTCCGTTGCGCCCGGCGTTGCCCATGTTTTTGATTTTGCTCTCGTAGAGATGGCTCATCTCATGCTTTTCAGCATTGGTACGAAAGCGAAGTTCATCAATCCGGTTGATCACCTCGCGCAGGTTATAGCCGCTCTGGACACGGTTTTTCAGCTCGCTGAAGATCTCGCCAATCTTGTACTGAATGGTGGCGGAACTCTCCGCAGAGGTTTTGAAGGTTTTCAGGTAGGGGAAAAGCTCGCGGTCAACAAAATCCTTGAGGTCATCGCCGGTCGCCGCCTGGTTATGGTCAATCTTGCCATCGGCGGTTTTTGGCGCTGCCCACGTTTCCCAGCGGTACCAGGGGCTGAGCAGCGGGATATATGGTTTGCCGGAGAGCTCCGCCGCAATCTGCTTCTCCTTTTCAAGGTCGTCAAGGTATTTGAGAAAAAGTATCCACGAGGTCTGCTCAATGTAGTCGAGCTCACTGCCGCAGCCCGCGTCTTTGTGGAGGATATCGTCAATATTCTTGAATGTCTGCTCAAACAATGGACTCTCTCCTCAATAAGGTTGGTTGTTGCGTACCGGTAAATCCTTGCGCAAGCTGATGGCTCAACAGGAACATAAGAGCCGTTCGTGAATTAATGTAAACAATTCAATGTGATCAGGCTTCATCTTGTCACTTCATTCACCACGGCACTCAAGTCGCGTCATGAAGATTTAGTCAAATGCTTCATCACTGATTGAATCTCCAAAAAAGAATTGATCGTTTCTTCTCTCTTTTTTTTTGCCTGCAGAAAAATAATCTATACATTATTTCTATAGAAAGGGAGAAGACTATGTTAGCATCCACTGTAGCACAATCATATCAGGCAAGCAAGCCTGCCGTGCTCTCAAAGGCTGTACTGAGAGCGGCGGATCTTCTTGGTATAGCGAACTTCACACTGGCGAAGATTCTCGGCTTGAGCCCGTCAACAATCAGCCGCATCAGTGCTGGCGCATATCTGTTGACGGAAGGTAAAAAGGAGTGGGAGTTTGCGGTACTCCTGGTGAGGCTCTTTCGCTCTCTTGACTCCATTGTTGGAGGAAATGAAACGGCTGCAGAGAAATGGCTAAAGAGTGAAAACAAGGCTTTTTCTGGCAAGAAACCTTTAGAACTCATTACAACAGCGGAGGGACTTGTCCGTGTCGTCACCTATTTGGATGCCAGCCGTGGTATTGTCTGAATCTCGTTTCTTTCAATATGAAATATGGCGAGTGGTTGAGGCGCAGCACGTGGTCTCTACCATGAAAATTGTTGATTCTCTTGCTGAACAGGAACTTCTTGAGGAGATCATTGAGGAGTGGAAGCCGCCTGTTCCAGAGGAGGTGGCCGGATTCAACTTTTTACTCACCACTCCATTTCGCTATCAACCACTTCCAGGGGGCTCTCGTTTCCGATCAGAGAATGACCCCGGTGTCTTTTATGGAGCGGAGCGGCTAAAGAGTGCTGCCGCTGAAATTGGATACCGCAGATGGCTGTTTTTACAGGATACCAATGGTATCGACCGTTTACCACCGACTCCATACTCTGCATTTTCTGTTTCTGTCGCAGGAAAAATGGTGGATCTCCGAAACAGCCCTTTCGAGAGAGATGCTGGCTTTTGGACACACCCTCGCGACTATGGCGCAACACAGAAATTTGCCCGCACTGCTCGGCAAGCGCCCATCGAAGCCATTCTTTACCTCTCTGTTCGTGACCCCGAGCCGCATTTCTGTATCGCGGTGCTTACGGCTGCTGCATTCCAGTCAAAAGAGCCCAACACGATGCAGACATGGACGCTTTCCGTTTTACCGGAACAGGCTCTATGGCAAACTCTTGGCGGCCCCTCATTTTTTTTACCCACCGCATTTTGGAGATGATAACCGAACTCTCAGCAGGCTATTTGATTGTTGCGCCAACTTGATTTATATTTTCGCAGCGGCGTGGAGGGTGCCAAACGGGAGGGCGCTCAGCAATTGAACGAGCACAACACGGCTTCATCTTTTCAACGGAGTTTTTTTATGAGACCACAAACACCACAGGCTATCTATCAGTTAAAAGTCACGTTGATGGGGTCAAAGCCTCCGATATGGCGGCGCGTTCTGGTGGCCGACACGATTACCCTCGGAAAGCTTCACACGGTCATGCAGGTGGTGATGGGATGGTTCGACGAACATCTCCATCAATTTGTTCTTGGAAGGGAGCTGTACGGAGTGCCTGACAAGGAGGAAAAGAACTTCTTTTTCGGCATGTCGGTCAAGGATGAAAACAAGGCGATTCTGTCAAGCCTGTTGTGGAAAGAGAAAGATTCCATGACCTATGATTATGATTTTGGCGATGGATGGCAGCACAAGGTGACGCTTGAAAAAATTCTTCCTTTTGACAGCGCCATAACACTGCCTTGCTGCATCAAGGGCAAAGGGGCCTGCCCGCCGGAGGATTGTGGCGGTATCTGGGGATACGTTGATTTGGTTGAGGTTATGAGCGACAAATCAAATCCCGATTACGAAGACAGAGCGGAGTGGCTGGCGGATCATTTTGGTATCACTGATTTTAACCCGGAGCTGTTTGATCTGGAATCGGTGAATTCCCGGCTCAGGAGAGCGTACAAATAATTGATGGGGCTGCAGCATTCGTGTCGTTGAATCCGGAGAAGAACTGGATTACCCCTTTACTGACATTCTGGATGACCCGAAGGAACGCTGATGTTTGCCATTGTTTTTGATCTTGTCGTTGCTTAACCATGGCTACCGACATCAGTTCGTGACATTCGCGCTTTTCGTGTCGAACAATGGTCAGATTTTACCAATCTGATAAAGTCGTAGAGACGCTACAAGAGGCTGATAATCCCTAATAAATACATTGTTCCCCCAAAAACCGGCCGCCCAAGGCGGCCTTTCTGTTGTCGCTCCGTTACGCAACATTATGGCGCACGTCCGTTCGTCCCTCACTGCCGTTCACCACAATGTTGTAACTTCACTCTCGCTCAAAAGCAAAGCCGGAATGAGCAGCCAACTGACTACGGGACGAACACCAA
>CAJAAV010000065.1 GCA_903937835.1 uncultured Chlorobiaceae bacterium
AGACCGCTGCTCTACCAATTAAGCTACTGACGTATACTTTACTGATCAATACCTCCAAAACATGAGCTGATGATCGGATTCGAACCGATGACCTCTTCCTTACCAAGGAAGTGCTCTACCGACTGAGCTACATCAGCCTGACACAAAAAAACGTGGGTAGGGGAGGATTCGAACCTCCGAAGACAGAGTCGACAGATTTACAGTCTGTTGCGTTTAACCACTTCGCTACCTACCCATAACATTCAGAGCTGGTGATGGGACTCGAACCCGCAACCTGCTGATTACAAATCAGCTGCTCTACCAATTGAGCTACACCAGCAGCTCACTCAAAAAACAGGGCTGGTAATATAATGAGAGGTTTTCAAAATACAAAAGAAAAAAGATTATTTCGTGTAATCATCTTTTACCGCCGCAAAAAAAACGGCAAGACGAATCGTCGTTTTTCTCGATACGGCTCTTTGTGAAAAAGCCAGAACCGTATCGATCAACGTTGGGAATATCCGTATACGATTTTGTTTCAACCCTTTAATTACGGCTTTAACAACCACATCGAGTCCCGAAATCGGCAATCGAATGTTCGCAGCATTATGACCGGCACGTCCAAAAAAACCAGTATCGACAAAGCCCGGGCAGACGGCAAAAACTTTGATCCTTTTGCCCTTCAACTCCACATAAAGCGCCTCAGTAAGCGTCAAAACAAATGACTTTGTTGCCGAATACAGGCCAAGACCAGGAACGCCCTGAAGACCGCCGAGAGAGGCAACATTGATGATGATTCCTTTTTTCCTTTCAACCATATCAGACAAAAAAAGACGGGTAAGCCAAGCCATAGCCATCATATTGACCATCATAATCTCCTGAAGCTTCCCAAGAGGCAGATCATGAAAATCGCCCGCGTATGACAATCCCGCACTATTGACAAGAACATCAACCATTAACTCCTGTCTGCGACAGAATTCATAAACCCTGGCAGGGCTTTCTGCATCACTCAGGTCTTCAACACACACTTCTACTGCAATCCCCCACTCTTGACGAAGCTGCTGAGCCAGAGCTCGCAATTTTTCGGCTGAGCGGGCTACGAGAACAAGATTATGACCTCTCCCGGCAAATTCACGTGCAATAGCTTCACCAATCCCCATGGATGCGCCGGTTATTAAGGTAAACATCATACCGGATCAACCCATTTCCCCTGCTCTCTGATGAGAGATATCAGTCTTTCTACTGCTTCCTGCTCTGGAATATTCTCTTCTACACACTCCCTGCCGACATAAAGACTGATGCGATTCTTTCCTGCGCCGACGTAGCCAAAATCAGCATCGGCCATCTCGCCGGGACCGTTAACGATGCAGCCCATGATTCCGATTTTCAACCCTTTGAGGTGGGCTGTTCTCTGTTTGATTGCCGCCACAGCCTTCTCCAGCTCGAAGTAAGTTCTTCCGCAACCAGGACAAGAGATAAATTCAGTTTTCGACATTCTGATTCTTGCACCCTGAAGAATATTGAACGCCAGATCGACTTCATCATCAGAAGATAACGGAGTATTAAGTGAGAGCATATCACCGATACCATCACAGAATAGCGTCCCGGTCTGTACCGAACTCTTGATAAGAGTTTCAAGTCGGTCAGAAGCATCTCCTTTGAAACGAACAAGAAGTGGATAATTCAGAGAGCTGCTCTTAAACGCCTGCACGAGCCTCCGATAGACAAAAACAACATGATCTGACTGTACTGAAAAAAGAAGACGATGCGCATTGTGCCTGTAGAGCTTTTCTGCAAGATGAACAAGCACCCTTGCAGGAACGGAGTACCCCGACTTTTCATGAAGAAAACATAACTCAACGGCGGCAAGTCGCTCATTGTTGACAAGCTGCAACAACTCGTTTTCAAAACGCTCACCCTCAATAATATCGAACCTTACCTTCGACACCTTGTCAAGCAAACGTCCAAAGAGTGATAAATCGCTTGTTGATGCTACAACAAGTCGCCTCTCCTCCCCCAGCCTTCCAAGCAGTTCGTCCAGTGCATCAAGATCAGCCGCACTGTTGACACGAACGGAAACAAACTCGGAACGGATGGCATCCTGTGGCTTTTTCGGAGCAAGCCTTTGCAGCGTTTCCTCAAAAACAGCATCACGGGCAGAAAGCGAAGCATGAACCTCAGTTTCCACTCGCGGCACATTATCTCCACCGATCGCCATACCTGCCAGCGCAATCTGGCTCGAAGCCCTGCGTTGATAACTGAACGGACTGAACGGCGGCAGCTCATGAGTCGAAAGCGTATGATTTGCCTGCTTGTGGCGACTCTCTATAACATGCTTCAAAGGAATATGTCCCCTGTCACCATTGACAAGATGGAACTCATTAAACTTTTTCACAATAGCGAAACCAACAGGCACCTCATTCACAGGATCTTCAGTCAGGGAAACCCTGATAGTATCTCCAAGTCCATCTTCAAGGAGTGCGCCTATACCCATGGCCGACTTTATGCGACCCTCGTCGCCATCTCCCGCCTCAGTTACCCCAAGATGAAGCGGATAAGCATAACGAAGCTCTGCATCAGCCTCTTGTACAAGAAGCCGATATGCCTGAATCATAACGCGAACATTTGAGGATTTCATCGAAAACAGAATATCATAATAACCAGCATCCTCACAGAACCTTGCAAATTCCAGTGCTGCTTCAACCATACCTTCCGGAGAGTTCCCGTAACGGCTGACAATCCTGTCAGACAAAGAGCCATGATTTGTCCCTATTCGCATGGAAACCCCATACTGGCGGGCTTTTTCTATCAGAGGTGCAAATTCCTGGCGAACATGTTCAATTTCGTTGAGGTACTCCTCTTCCGTATACTCGTTGGTTGAAAATTTTGGGGTGGAGGCGTAGTTTCCCGGATTTATACGGATATTTTCAACAAATTCAACAGCCTTGAGTGCGGCGCGAGCAGAAAAATGAATATCAGCAACCAATGGAGTATCAATTCCATCGCGGCGAAGCTGCTCTCTGATATTTCCGAGATTTTCAGCATCCTTCTCTGTAGGTACCGTAAGCCGGATAATTTCACACCCTGCGTCGTACAGCCTCCTGCACTGTTCAACAGTTGCAACAGTATCCATCGTGTGGGTATTGGTCATGGACTCCACCCTGATCGGCTGATATCCACCAAGAGCTATAGTTCCGAAAACGACTTCACGGGTAAAACGGCGACGATACTGATACATTAGCTTGTTGGGACGTTTGATGAAAAACTATTTCTCCCTGATGATGAAGAGAGTTTCATCCGGTTTGCGGAAATTATACCTCTCCCGCGCAGCTTTTTCAATGCTGTCAGGATCACGGGCATGCTTGATACGCAGCTCGTTATCAATGATCTTTTTTTGCTCATTTTTCTGTCTGTCAAGAAGCCTGATATGATCAGCCTCCATGCGGATTCTTTTCACAAGGCCAAAATCGTCCAAAAGAATCCAGAAGAAGAAATAAGCAACTGCAACCAAAAAAAGAATCTTTTTAGGGTTTGCATGAATATACTCCCAGATGGCAGCAAGATTTTTTTTCACGCTTCTAAACACTTTTGTTTGCAGAACACTGCAAGAGTAACAGGGAAGAGAAACGCAAAAGGAACCCTTTTAATGTAAAAAAGGGTTCCCTGCAGAGCTATTTATACCCGAAAAGCCTTCTTTCCCGGGTAACGAGCCTGATCGCCAAGTTCCTCTTCAATGCGGAGCAGTTCATTGTATTTCGCCATACGGTCGGAACGCGACAAACTGCCTGTCTTAATCTGTCCAGCGTTAGTTGCAACCGCAATCTGGGCAATTGTGCTGTCCTCAGTTTCACCACTGCGATGACTGATAACCGACGTGTACCCATTAGTTTTGGCAAGGTCAATCGCCTGTAGTGTTTCGGTCAGGGTGCCTATCTGATTGACCTTGATCAGGATGGAGTTCGCTACACCCCTTTCAATCCCCTCGGCAAGTCTTTTGCTGTTGGTGACAAAGAGATCATCACCGACAAGCTGTACTCTTGAACCGATCTTGTCCGTCAACAGTTTCCATCCTTCCCAGTCATCTTCAGCCATACCATCCTCAATTGAGATAATCGGATAGTTGGTCGCCCACTTTTCCCAGTATTCAGCCATCTCAAGAGAGGTGAGTTCCTGTTTTGAGGATTTCTTGAACACATAACGTTTCTTTGCAGAATCGTAAAACTCAGAGCTTGCAGGGTCAAGGGCTATCATAACCTGGGCATCACCCAACCCACCCTTGTCAGTCGGTGAACCTGCTTTATAGCCAGCTTTACCGATGGCCTCAATCACCAGCTCAATTGCCTCTTCGTTGGAACGCAAGTTCGGAGCAAAGCCGCCTTCGTCACCGACAGCAGTGCTCAAACCCTTGCTTTTCAAAAGAGCCTTGAGTGCATGAAAAATTTCAGCTCCACAGCGAAGTGCATCTGAAAAAGAGTCAAACCCGGCTGGCATAATCATGAATTCCTGAAAATCAACGGTATTATCTGCATGGGCTCCGCCATTAAGCACATTCATCATCGGCACCGGAAGGGTATTGGCCATTGTACCACCGATATAACGGTAAAGTGGCAGCCCGGTATATTCTGCCCCTGCCTTGGCACATGCCATAGAAACACCCAGAAGGGCGTTTGCCCCAAGCCTGGACTTGTTTGGTGTTCCATCAAGAGCAAGCAGCGCCTTGTCGATTTCTTCCTGATCGGTTACCAGCATTCCTGCCAACGCATCATTAATAAACGTATTAACGTGCTCTACAGCCCCGAGAACCCCTTTTCCAAGATAGACACTTGCATCACCATCTCTCAGCTCCACAGCTTCATGAACTCCTGTCGAGGCCCCACTTGGTACGGCTGCACGTCCAAATGAATTTTCAGTGTACACATCAACTTCTACCGTTGGATTTCCCCTTGAATCAAGGATCTGACGGGCGTGAATTTTCCTGATAATAGGCATAACATAATATTTAGGGTTGTTACGTGCTTTTTATGCGAAAAGGAATTTGAAGGTCATTATCGATAAAATAGATCGTCGAAAATATATCTTTTTTTCTGAACCTTTTCATTGTCACCGGAACAGCAAAACTGACTTTTTTTTGTTTATTATTTATTGAGCTGTTTCTCAGCAACTGCAAACCACAGCCCGCTATTTCGTTATTAGTCAAAAAAGGAGTCATGCTATGCAAGCCGTACAACCGGATCAACTGCGAAACATTGTCATTACAGGCCATGCCGGAAGCGGCAAGACCATACTCGCCGAGTCACTTGCCCTGACGATGGGTATTATTAACCGACTTGGCAGTATTGAAGAAGGCAACACTCTCTCCGATTACTCTGCCGATGAAATTGAAAGAAAACACAGTCTTAACACCAGCCTTATCAACGGCTCCTGGAACGACCGAAAAATCAATATTATCGATACTCCCGGCCTGCTTGACTTTCACGGGGATGTCAAGTCAGCAATGCGGGTAGCTGACACTGTCCTGATCACCGTCAATTCTGCATCAGGTGTCGAGGTAGGAACTGACACAATCTGGGAGTATACAAAAGAGTACTACAAGCCTACGATGTTTGTGTTAACTAAACTTGATGCCGACCGAGCCAATTTCAAAACATCCATACAGGGACTTCAGGATCATTTCGGACATCTTGTGACACCAATACAATTTCCTGCTGATGAAGGTCTCGGCCACCATACTCTTATTGATGTACTGTTGATGAAATTGCTTGAGTTCAGCCCGGACAAACCTGGACAAATGACCGTTTCTGACATTCCTGATCTTTACCTTCAACATGCAGAAGATCTTCATCAACAACTTGTTGAAGCCGTAGCTGAAACAGATGAAGAGCTGATGAACAAGTATCTTGAAATTGGATCCCTGACAGAAGAAGAATTAAGGAGCGGAATCAAATCAGCTCTGGTTACCCGAACTTTTTTCCCTGTTTTCTGCACATCCCCACTTCATTTGATTGGATCAGAACGGCTGCTGAACGCCATCGTGAACATCTGTCCCTCGCCAATTGAGCGCGGCCCTGAACA
>CAJAAV010000066.1 GCA_903937835.1 uncultured Chlorobiaceae bacterium
CCGGAGGCTGTTCCGACCCACTCCAGAATATCCGTGAGGCCACTATGCCTGCGCACCGCGCAAGCCACAACTCCCTCACCTTTGCGTTTCTTCGGACGTGTGGTGATTACCTCCTGTGTCCCCGACTTGATTTTCCCCTTCAGCTTCTGGCTGACTGTATAGGTCTTTCTGGTCTGTTCATTGTAGGCTGTAACCCGCTCATAGAGGTAAACATCGCCGTTCGGGCGCCGTTCACGGCGTACTCCAACGTGAGTTTTTCCAGTTACTGGTTTAGACATGGGGTTTGCTCCTTTTTGTCGTGCTTCCTTTATAATACATACGTACACGTTAAAAAGCAATAAAAAAGTACGATTTTGCTTGAAAATCGTGCCTGCGCAGTGATGTTTTTCGTTAATGTGTGCGCTTTATCCTACTTTCAGGAGAGAAGTGCGGAACGAAACCGCGATCCGATGAACAAAAACCGGATACGAAGCGATCCCGATCAGGGTGAGGAGGGATTTGAATGCAAAGCTCTTTTGGTTAAGATTTCTGGCTGTAACAAACTTTAGAATGGGTTAATAACTTTACGCATCTGGTCTTTGGCAGGGGTTGTGGTAATCAATTGGCTCGAAACTGAAACTGTGGGTTGAGCACCATTTGCGTACTACCTCACCGCATTTTGGGCATACATACTTGTCATCATCTTTTGCGGGAAGTCGGGTGACAGTGATTTTGAATAGCTGATTGCATTTGGCACATCGTTCGGTGCCGTTATCTTCTGAGTGCCATGTTTGTACCATTGTGATGCTCCGTTAATTAAATCAATTTTATAAATGTGATGCTGTTTTGTGTTTTACGCGATCCGAAAAAAGCTGAAATACAATTCCTCTGCATTTATCTCAACAACAAGCCCAGAAAAGTCTAAATCATAGCAACTTTCCCAAATTTTATAGTTTTGAGATAGAAAGCTATCTTTGTAAATTTCGGCTATGGTGTGGCTCAAAGTATTGTATTAAAGCCGAATTAGTTAGGCATACATGTTGATGTGCTGTAAGCGGGTTGCCACAAATACTTATAAATCTTGCTTTGTCATCATGTTCTGTGGTCTCTCCTTTTACCCGGCTGTCCATTTATGGAAGTAGTCCTATATGGAGCATACTCAAAAGCCAAGAATATTAATAATGCATTCTGGTGAGTTGTATTGAGCCTCGGTGCCCTCAAGCTCCTTGGTTCCGTGATTTTATTTATATCATTGTGCTGAACTTTCCTCGATCTTTGTTATGTCAGTCTTAATCTCGTTTTCAAGCATAGCTTCAAGAAGATTAACGGGCTTCTTTCCTTTTGATTCAGCAATTTCGATGGCATATTTCTTGATATTTGATATTAAACCTTCCAATTCGAGATACTTCAAATATTTTTATGATGATATTTCCGCAATTGTCTGTTTATTTTGTTCCCAAATATGCGTGTCAAGGTGAACCAAAAATGCGGACATTATGTCCACTTTTCTAATGGTGTCTCCATTGGGAAGTTTTCCGCTCTTCATGTTGTCAGACTTTTTCATCCGATCAAGATTTCGATGTATTTCATCTTCAATGAGTAAACTAAGGTTCTTCCGTTTTTTCCAATCCAGATAAAATGGAAGCAACAATGCCACAATTACCGCCAACGCTGTTGCTATTGAGCTAATCGCAGTCCATGCAAGACCAGATAGAAATAAAAATGTTTCATGTTCATTTGCCATTCAAAACGCCTCCCGTATTTTTAAAGAGCTTTTTATTCACACTTTCACTGAAAGTGAGACTTCTATTTGTTGTGAAGATGCCACATCCATTTATTCCTTTCTCTTCTTCCCTGAGCGAGAGTCCTTTTAACAATAATTAGTTTGATCCGTTTAAACTGTGGATTTTTTATTTGCGACTCATAATACGCAAATTTCAAACCATCAAAAACCCCCTTGCCACCCCGACACCACAAACCAAACCCCGGTCGCAATCATAATCACACTGGCAACGCGATAAAACCATTTTCGCATTTTGTTGCTTATCGTATTCACCACCTTCCCCACCAGCATAAGCGCAGGCGCAGTACCGATACCGAAGAGCATCATCATCAGGGCACCTTGCATCATGCCTGCAAAAGGGTGAGGTGCCTCCATGGCGGCTCGTGCGGCGGCGAGGAGGGCGGTGTAGGTGAGCCCGCAGGGGAGAAAGCCGAGGACGATGCCCATGGGGTAGTAGGTGCCGATAGAGCGTGGCGCTTTGAAGAGTACCATGATGCGCTGAATGACTGACACACCGGTTGAGCAAGTGGTGAGCTGTTTGGGAAGCGGGAGCCATTCGGCAGTGGCAAGCCCCATCATGATGATGGAGATGCCAGCAATGAGCGTGATGATGTTCTGGAACTTTTCGATGGCAGTGGCAAGTACAAGGAATGAACCGGAGAGCCCGACAATGGCGCCAAGAATCGTGTACGTGGTGATCCGCCCAAGGTTGTAGAGCAGGTGGTGCAGCATTCCCTGCCGGGTTTCACCGACGGTGAAGGCAGCAACCACCGGCCCGCACATGCTGATGCAGTGGCCGAATCCTCCGGCAAGTCCGGAGAGAAGCATGGCGAGAAGAATGTTGTTCATGGGCTTTTTTTCTTTCTTGGTGTAGCTGGTTTTATATGCCTGTCGTCATCGTCAAGCATTCGGTATTTCGGCGCTTCGGGGTCGTCGAACTGGCCACTTTTTACTGCCCACATAAAGAGCAACCATGCGGCGACGCCAACAAAAAAACCGATGCCAATAAGGAAAAATGTGCTGCTCATGGTTGCTTTGTCAAGGTTTTCTTAGCCGCAGGGAATTACTTACCACAACCAGTGAGCTTGTTGCCATGAGGAGTGCAGAGACAATTGGGTGGAGGACTCCCGACATGGCGAGTGGCAAGGCTATAAGATTATACGAAAATGCCCAGACAAGGTTCTGGCGAATGATGGAAAAACAGCGAGAGGAGCTTTTGATCAGTGTGTTGATGAGGGTGAGATCATTATTCAAAATGGCCACGCTGGCACTTTCGAGTGCAATGCCTGAGGCGTGACCGAGGGTAACGCCGATATTGGCTTCGGTGAGTGCTGGAGCATCGTTGATGCCGTCGCCAACCATCATCACACATTCGCCTTTCTCTTTCAGTGTGCGGATAATTGCAGCTTTTTCGAGTGGGCTTAGTCCAGCCTGTACGTCGGTTACGCCGCATCTTGCGGCGATATAGTTGGCAACTCCGCAGTTGTCGCCGGTCAGTATCATCAGAGCGAATCCTTTTTTCCGTAACCCGGTAATTAGCGGAAGAGCATCTTGACGCAGGTCGTCAATCATGCTGATCATGCCAGCCAGCTTGTTGCCGCAGGCGACCATGACAATAGTTTTACCTTCAGCTTCATGCGTTGAGGCGTGTTGTTCATGCTCTGGCTGAAGTTCCACACCACTCTCTTCCATGAAGGCTTTTGAGCCCGCCCGCCAGAGAGTTCCATCAATCATTCCTGAAACTCCTCTGCCCGGCGTTGCCCTGAACTGTGTTACCGTCAGCCGCTCACCCTGCCATGCAGCCACAAGGGCGCGTCCGGTGGGGTGCTCCGAGGCAGCTTCGAGCGAGGCGACATGCTGCATCAACGTTGGCGTGAGGCCGTAGTCGTGCAGGTCGGTCATGGAGGGTTTGCCAGTGGTGATGGTGCCGGTTTTGTCGAGCACGACCGTGGTGGTTTTTGAGACCGTCTCAAAAATATCGCCCCCTTTAACGAGAATTCCACGCTTGCTTGCGGTAGTGGTACCGATGAGAATGGCGAGTGGTGTCGCTAAACCAAGAGCACAGGGGCACGCGATAACGAGAACAGAAACGGCATTCATCAAAGCAATAACGGTGTTGCCGGCAGTGACCAGCCAGTAAAAAAAGGTGGCGATTGCAAGGATGATAATGGCTGGAACAAAATAGCCTGCGGTTTTGTCGGCAATGCTCTGGATTGGTGCTTTACGGGCTTGGGCATCCTCTACTGTGCGGATGATATGGGCAAGCAGTGTGTTGCCTGCGTTACCGGTGACGCAGATACGGAGCCGTCCGTTCATGGAAAAGCTTCCGGCAAACACCGCACTGCCTGTCGTTTTCAGCACAGGATTCGACTCGCCTGTCAACATTGCTTCGTTCACCTCTGCCTCACCATTCACGACTGTTCCATCAAGCGGAATTCGGTCGCCGGGAATAATCTCAATCATTTCACCACGTTGCACCGCAGCCACTGGCACCATGCTTGTTTCGCCGTTTTCCGATACCACCAATGCTTCTTGTGGCTGGAGCTCGGCAAGTTCGGCAATGGCGTTGCCCGCCTTGAGGCGCGATCCAGCCTCCAGAAACCGGCCAAGAAGAAGAAAGGTGATAATCATAGCGGAGGTGTCAAAAAACACTTCGCCGCCCTGAAAAATCATGGCAATGCTGTAGAGGTATGCGGAGAGTGAGCCAAGCGCAATCAAAACATCCATGTTCAACGTCCATCGCCTCAGCGAGCGGAAAGCACTGGCAAGAAAGGGGTAGCCGGAGTAGAAGAGTACCGGTGTGGCAAGTGCCCATGAAATAAGCTGGAAGGGGAGTCGGTAGTGCTCCTCCATGCCTTCGAAAAAACCGGCATAGAGCGCGGCAATAAAGAGCATGAGCTGCATGGAAAAAAAACCGGCAGTACCGAATCGCAGCAGCAAATCCTGTTTCTCTTTTGCGGCAACATCGTTCTGGTCGTTGCCACGGCTGGGGTGTGGCAGGTAGCCGATGGCACGTAATGCCTGAAGGATCGTGTCCAGAGTGGTTGTTTGCGTTCCCCAGGTTATGGTTGCCTTGTGGGTGGCGTAGTTGACTCTTACCGAAAGCACACCATCGAACTTCATCAAGAACTTTTCGACCAGCCAGACGCAAGAGGCGCACCGAATGCCTGAAAGCATGAGGTCAATCCGGCTCGTGTCGCCTTCGACGGTTACGGTATCACTGAAGGCAGCCGCATCTACCTTTGTAACGTCGGGTGCCGGGCCGGGCTGCCAGTCGCACCGCTGTTTATAGAAGGCGTCAAGCGAGTTGCTGTGGATAAGCTCGTAAACGCCAAGGCAGCCGTGACAGCAGAAGACTTTGCGCTCTCCGTTGATCTCAACGATAATGGCGGATGCCCGACTTGTCTCTTGCTGGCAGTGGTCGCAACGCAGCATTTCAGGAGATGATTGCTCAATCCCTGACATTAAAGACAAATGCCGGATTGTTCAGCTCCCCGGAGAGGACAGTTGCCTGCCAGAGCGTACGACCGCTCATGCAGCGCACAATAATCCCTTTGCCCTCATAGAGGCAGGCGCTCTTTTTCACCAGCGTCACCTGATTTTTGCCCATCTGCATTCCCGGCATTGAGAGATCAAGCAGCAGCGTCTCAGGCAGCTTGTCGCATGGAGTCACCGTCACGCTGAAGGTGAGCTCCTTCATGTGCTTCACCGGTTTCGGCTCAATGTTCAGCGTCACGGTTCGCTGGCCTGCGGTAACGGTGCAGGCCTTTTCGTGAATGCTGTTATCCACGGCTGTTGCATGGAGTGTGCTGCCTGCAGTCATCATGCAGGCGAAGAGTGCAAGGGTACTTAAACCCTTTATTGGACGTTGAAAAACCATTTTTTTGTGGTAATAAGTTGTTGCTGTTGTTTAAGGTCAATGCGAGCAAACCACACGCCTTTGAAGGGAATGGTGGCTGTTGTTGTATAGATGCCCGGAGCCAGTTGACGCATGGTCATCGTCGAGTCGTAACGGGTATTTGAGAGGTTGCCGATGAAAAGAGAAAGATCGCCCTCTTCGAGCGGTTTACCGTGCGATGAGGCTTTGACCCGGATGATGTTGCGTCCCTGTATGAGTGTATCAGGCCTGCTGATTTCAATCCCAAGTTTCTCCTCACTGGCTTTCGTCTGAAAATAGTTTTTTCCGTTTTCGTAATAGTTGTTATCAACCAGCCCTTCGGGATTGCTGTAGGCCACATAGATCCCGCAGCCCATGGCAAAGAAAAAAATCGGATAGACGATGTAGAAAAAAAGCTTCATAGAAAAATGCTCTCCCGGTTGAGTGCAATGCCGCCTCCGGAGATGTTGAGATGCAGTTGCTCCAGTTTGCCGGTTGATTTCACCAGAATACGCCCATGCAGTACAGAAAATGGCGGCATCAGGAGTGAGTGTTCGCCAATAAGGATGACGTTATCGGGCGAAGAGAGTTCAAGGGCAAGCGGCTTTCCGCCATTATTATAGATGGTGTAGGAGTAGCGGTTCAGGCCCGAGGGGAGGGGAGCGTTGTCGCGGGTGACAAGAAAGTCAACCGGAGGACGGCTCCAGAGCAGCACGAAAAGAACGACTCCCGCAGCAGCGGTTGCGCCTCCAAGCCAGAAGGTTTTTGGACGGAGTATTCGACCCTTGTAGTTCGGGAAGGGTGGCATACCTCTCTTTTCACTGAGTACCCGGCAGGCGTCGATACATTCGGCACAGGCAATGCAGGCAGAGCTTAACCCTTTCTTGATATCAATGCCTACAGGGCAGACCTTGACGCACTCATCGCACTTCATACAGGTAGCATCCCTCGAAACATCATACTCAATCACCAGGGTATCCTTGTCGAAGAGGGCATTCTGCAACATGGCGTAGGGGCAGATTGAGGTACAGAATCCTCTTCCAAGAAAGGCTAACTCCAGATAGACCGCCACCCAGAGAACCAGAAAAAAGGTGCTCATGGTTGTTGAGACAAAGAGCGAGTTCAGCGTCTCGGCAGGAGGCACAAAGTACCAGATCATGGTGATCGATACCAGGGCAGAGAGGGGTAGCAGCAGAAGTCTCTGAATCGTTTTCTGCTGTTTCCTTCCAAAAAGCTTTGCAAGGCTCTGGCCCAGGTCGAGCAGTACCGTCTGGGGGCAGAGCCAGCCGCACCACACTCTTCCGAAAATGACCGTCACGAAAGCAATAAAGAGCAGGAAAAAGAGCGAAACGCCAAGAATGAGATAGAATTCCCGGATCCAGATCACCGATCCGAAAACATAAAGCTTGAGTGTTGGAATGTCAAACCGGAGCGCACTTTGACCATTGATGGTAAGAAAGGGCAGGCCAGTCAGCATGACGGCCTGCAGGATTTCGATAGCTCTTCGGTATGGTTTCCACAAAATGGCAAGCTCCTGAGTTGGTGAGAATTACTTTTTCCTCAGGCTTTCCAGAAAGGCAGCCACCTTGCTGATTTTTTCTGAGCCAATCTGGGGAAGGAATGCCGGCATACCGTTGGGGCGCCCCTTGGCAATTGATTCATAGATATCCTTCGGGGTAGCTCCGTATTTGAGCGTTGCAGCAGTGAGGTTGGGGCCAATTCCGCCGGTTGCATCTGCATTATGGCAGGGAGCGCAGGTGTTGGCATAGATCTCCTTGCCCTCCTTGATGGCATCCTTGTCGCCCGAATACTCTTTGACGGTAACAGACTTCTCTGATTTCGCCGCCGAAGCCATCTCCTTGTCAAACTCTTTGTAGAATGACCAGCCGGAAATAGCCGGGGTATAGGATACGATATAGCCGATCAAAAAGATAATTCCCCCGAAAAAAAAGAGCAGCCAACCTTTGGGGATTTTATTGTGGCCCTCCTGGGGTTCTCCGGTATCATACATGGTCATCTCCTTTTCGCTCTATTCGGTTGTTCAGTTGTCGTCATCAAGCATTCTCTGTTTTGGCGCCTCAATCCTCTCTTTTCGTTTTGGATTGTAGTAGTAAACCATGATGCCGCCGGAAATAATGGCGAGAACGATGGTGAAGAGCACATAAGCCAGGCCTGAAACATTCATTTTCTGGCCTCCATGTTCTTGACATCCCGTCCAAGTTTCTGAAGGTAGGCAATCAGGGCATCCATCTCGGTCAGCTCCTTCTGCAGCTCCGGCGGCGTTACCTGGTCACGGCTCTCTTTTGAGGGATAGCTTGAGCTGGTGACGGTTGAGCGGTACTGGTCAATCTGCTGCTGAACCTCGCTTTCAGAGTCGCCGTAGCCAAGGGTGGATGTCTTTTTGAACGAGTACCCTGTGTCAAGCCGGTTTTTGGCAAGCCAGCCGTACGGTGGCATGTTGGACTTTTCAAACATGCTTTGAGGGTGTGAGGTATGCTTGTAATGCCAGGAGTCGGGATATTTTCCTCCCACCCTGTTCAAATCTGGCCCGGTGCGGCGTGAGCCCCAGAGGAAGGGGCGATCGTAAGCGAACTCCTCCGGTTTTGAGTATTCGCCATACCGGAGCACCTCGGTTCTCAGTGGTCGGACGGTCTGGGTGTGGCAGTTGTTGCACCCTTCACGCATATAGATGTCGCGCCCCTCCTGTTCCACAGCAGTGTAAGGTTTTATGTACGGGCTCACCGGTTGCGTCGAAGGCATAAAGAGAGGAATAAAGACGGTAACAGTGGTACCGATCAGGATAACAACGGCTGCAAGAACTGCAAAAACAACCGGTTTTGAAGTGATCCCCATGATGGCAGCTCCTGTTTGTTGATGTTGTCGTTTATGCTTCACTCTGGCTTGGCTCTTTCCGGACGGTCATGATCAGATTCCAGGCAAAAACAAGTATGCCGATAAAGTAGATGACCCCTGCGCCAAACCGTATTTTATAATAAGGGTAGAGGGAAGTTACGGTATCAAGAAAATTGTACATCAGCGAGCCATCAGGGTTGGTGGCTTTCCACATGGCCCCCTGCTGGATTCCGGCGATCCACATGGTGATGGTCCAGGTGAACTGGCCAACCAGAATCAGCCAGAAATGGGTGTTGGCAAGTTTGACGCTGTAAAGTTCCCTGTTGGTGATGCGGGGAATCATGTAGTAGAATGATGCCGAAATAACCATGGTGACCCATCCCATCGTTCCCATGTGCACATGGCCAACGACCCAGTCGGTGTAGTGAAAGAAGGCGTTGAGGGTTCTCAGTCCTTGCAGCGGCCCTTGGAGCGTCTGGAGTCCATAAAAGGTGATGCCGGCAATGAAGAACTTGGTCAGATAGTTGGTGCGCATCTGATCCCAGTTACCCTGCAGCGTGTAGTAGCCATTGACCACTGACCCCCATGACGGGGCAATCAGGAAAATACTGAAGGCCATGGCGACGGTCTGGATCCATTCCGGCAGGGGAGTCAGCATAAGGTGGTGTGCCCCTGTCCAGAGATAAGCAAAGTTCAGCGCCCAGAACGAGACGATGGAGAGCCGGTGGCTGTAGATGGGAAGGCCGGTGGACTTGGGCATAAAATAGTAGAACATCGCCAGTATCGGCACCGTAAAGATAAATCCGACCACATTGTGGCCATACCACCACTCAACATTGGCATCGTTTGCGCCAGCATAGACGGAGTAGGACTTGAAGAGGGTGACGGGAATTTCAAGGTTGTTGACAATATAAAGGATGGCAATGGCAACGGTCATGGAGATGATGTACCAGAGTGAGATGTACATCTGCTTCTCCTGCCGTTTGATAAGCGTGCCAAAAACGTTGACGGCAAACATGACCCAAAAGATAACGACACCTATATCCAGAGGCCATTCAAGTTCGGCATACTCTTTTGTGGTGTTCATTCCGGCAAAGAGACTCAGTGCACCAAGGGCTATGACGGTGTTGAAAATGTAGAGATGCGCTTGGGCAAGCCGGGGAAAGAGGAGTGGTATTCGTGTAAGGCGTTGCAGGATATAGTAGGATGTTGCAAAAATGGCAGCCAGTCCAAACCCGAGTCCCAGTCCGTTGGTATGCACCACGCGAAGACGTCCGAAGCTGAGCCAGGGGGTAAGATTCAGCGCCGGATGGAACATTTCAAAAGCCATCCATAACCCCACCACCAGACCGATAACAAGCCAGAATAACGCCGAAAATGCAAAACCGCGCACTACCCTGTAGTTGTACCCTGCATCGCTCATATCTTCCCCCGAATCGTTTTTTTGATCTCTATGAGGGCAATGTAATGAGAAGTATTGAAATGTTGTTAGCCGAAATATAATCAGCGATGAACAAGGGAGATGCTATCCGTGCGCGTTGTGTATTTTCAGTCTTTTGAATCTGTCCGAATCATTGGTGAACACCATCGATTGAAAAAAAGTGTTCAATGGTGTATCAATGTATTGAAACACAATAAAAATTTTAAAAACAACAAAAAAAGAAGTATAATTATTGCTGGAAGTCTGCGCCACACATGAAGCAGTGATCAGTTTCTATCGCGGCCACAAATCAAAACTAATAAAGGAATTGAAGCCATGAGTTTACAAGGATTCAACGAAACTTATTAGAGGTATAATTATCGCTATAAGTCTACGCTACACATAAAGCAGTGATCAGTTTCTATCGCGGCCACAAATCAAAACTAATAAAGGAATTGAAGCCATGAGTTTACAAGGATTCAACGAAACCTATTATCTTGGCGTTAAGCTGAAAAGTTTACAGTCGCAGTCAAGTGAATGGGTAGGCAAAAGTACTGCCGACCTCAGAGTTGCACTCACCAATGCAGGATTTACTCCTGAATCGCATTACATGACTTGGGGCTATCAGGAAAATTTGGCTCCTAACGAGTATTTTAATGCCGCTGAATATTCTCGTGCTAAAGCAACATTACTTTATAATGAGGGGCTGCTTAACCACACAAACACCTATGCCTCAATTGATGAAGCCGAGGCTGCATTCAAGGCGGCGTGGAGTGGTGATGTGTACCAGCACTACCTCCAGTACGGCTCCGCAGAAGGTATTAATCCTTCAAATTCGTTCGATGAATCTTCCTATTTTGCATCGAAACTTCTCTTGTTGCAGGCTGATCCTGCTACCCAACCTGAGTGGGGTGCCAAAACGGTTGCCGATCTTCAGGCGTTATTTAAAAGTATAGGATTGACTGCCCTTGCTCATTACGAGTCCAATGGAAAATATGAGGGTATTGTTGTTTCCGATGTTCCTGCAGGAGAGAGAGTAATTGTAGGTGGCGGTATGGGTCACCTCTACACGCTTACGGAAAGCGTGGTTGCTGGCCATGAAGCTGTTGCGGGGGAGAAGGTTCTGTACTGGGGATACAACCCGCACGATAGTTCAACCTCGACTGGCACTGCGGCAGATGGAGGCATTCCTGTTTCGGAACTGGTCTCCTTTCTGACCACCATCACTGGTCTGGATTTCAAACAATTGGGATTGATTGACGCCAACAATGGTCAGGATCCATTCCAGAATGTGACCAGCCTCTCACTTAGCAATCCACTGAGTGGTCAAATGGATGCCACATCCAGTGATACCAGTAGTTCCGCTAATACGCTGACCATCAGTTTTGCTGATGGTTCCATCCTGAATGCTGAAGCCAAACTGGGTACGGAATACTTCGCTTTCCTGAACAATCTGCTGTTCGACAAGAACGGCGACAGCCGCCTGCACGAAGTGGCAGTGGGTGGCACTCCTGCGACGGAGGCTTCTCTGCAGCCCATCAAGCTGACACCATTTATCAACAACGGCGGGACTCTGGAGCAAGGTTACACCAGTGCTGGAGATGACACTATCGTGGCGGGTCGTCTTGAGCTGCTGCACCAGGCTTATATTGACGGTGGCGCTGGATACAATATCCTGGAAATCGAGGCCAAGGGTACGTACGCCCAGCCAGCCGAATTGCTGAACATTCAGGAAGTTCGCGTTACCGATCTGCCGAATTTTTACACCACTCCTGCTGCCCCTGTTGATGCCGCTGCTGATGCTGCTGATCATACAAACGACGGCAACATAGATAACACCAATATCAACAGCAATGGTTTCCCGATTCCGAATGTTCCCGTTAGCCAGGACAGTTGGATCGACCTGAGTAGCGCCACCTCAATACAGAGGCTGGTCGTGAGTGACGGGTCAAATGGAAATGATACAGTTTCTGGCGGTAGCGATTATTCCGGCAATCTCAACATTGTTGGCGTTTGCAACGCAGCAACCCTGCGTCTGGAGGGTGGGTTCAACAGTGGTACCACTACCATTCAGTATGGCCAGGGTCAAACCGGAACGCTGAATGTGGAGCTGTTAGTGGGTGATGTCAACACTGACATCAATCTGCTGCAAAACGCCTCTGTACTTAATATTGACAGTCAGGGTGCTGGAAACCATCTGCACAAATTTTTTACAGGTGGTTCGGTCAGCACTCTGTATATCAAGGGTACCGGCGCATTCGGAGTTGATCAAGATCTGGGTGGTAGTTTAAATCTTCTTCACAGAGGGCAGCCCATCTTGATTGACGCCAGTGCCAACACCGGAGGCGTTGACCTGAAACTGACTAATACGCAGAATGTCACCTTTAAGGGCAGCAGCGCTGACGACACCTTCCTTGTTGCAACCGCGCCTATCGAGTCCGCCAACGATGAGTCAGTGACGATCATTGACCATGCAGGGAACAACCACTACAACGTTGACACCTACACTGCGAACATCACCGATGCGGACGGTAACAGTAACTACGAAGTCCACGCAGGGGTGGCTAACATCGCAGCAGGCAATGGCAACAATGACTTCGAGCTCTCTGTTGGCACACTGGCCCTTGAAGCTGGCGATGGCAACAACACTGTTATTATCTCCAACTCTGTTCTCAGTGCTGAAGCTCCTTATTCCTCGTCCGATGTTGTCTCTAACATTGTTGTTATGCTTGGCGACGGCAAGAACGTCATCGACGTTGCTCAACAACAGACCCCCCATGAGAGTGATGTTGCCATCACCGTTGGTAATGGCGGGAACGAAATCGACGTGCTGAGTTCCGGTAACGTCACTATCACCACAGGAACTGGCGACGACGTCATCCGTGCTGCAGCCGACAAGCTGACCATCGATACTGGCGCAGGTACCGACATTATAACTATCTACGGTACCGACAACGATTATGTTGCTGCCCCAAATGGTTCACTGCTCAACATCAATACAGGCACAGGCAGTGCAACTATCAACCTTGGAGCTACCCAGGCCGAAACAAATATGGGCGATGGTTTCATCGTTGCGCACGAAGGTTCCTCGATTATCGGTTCGAATATCACGCTGTTCGTTAACACCACCGCAGACCTGCAAGCTGCAACGCTGACGGGTGTCACCAGGGTTATCCTTGACGACGACAACACAAATTATTCCACATCGCCGCAGGCCAACGATAACAACGTTTCAGGGAGTGCCATGCTGACCCTGACGTCCGATCAATTCAAGACCATTGGCGCCGATGCTTTCTCGGTTGATGGCTCCCTCTTCAACACTCATGCGTTTGTCAAGATCATTGTTACCGAAACCACCTCGCTTACTGTTCTTGGCGTAGATGATCTGGCTCGCAACGTGGATCTGTTCCTTGAACTCAACGACGGTGTCACGCTGACGGCGACCGCTGAACAACTTCACGCACATGTTGCCCAGCAAGGCATTACTCTGGCCCACGATGGCAATACCGATGCAGTCAGTGGTAAAGTGCTGATTACTGGCGGCGGCTTGAACTTCGATCCGTTCAACACCAGTGATACGGTCAGTACCGTGATTGATGGTACTACCTACTACGGTGGTTCCCTCTCCGACGATTTCAAGGCAGCAGATGGTCATTGGTACAACGTCACGGTCAAGTCACAGGTTAACGGCTGGGATCGTCCTGCTGATGCCGCCGCTGATGTTGTGTTGACTCTGGATGTCACAAATGAACTCCTGCCTGTGACGCAAGGAGCGTTCACTTCATCTCTGCACAACAACCTGCAAATCATTGGTGACCAGGAGATCAACTTCACCGGTGATATTAACCTCGGCGAAAAGTTTACCATCGACTTCTCTGCACTGGAAGCGGATGCCAATAACCTGACCATTGCCGAGTTCCAGGATGTCAAGCAGATTCGTGGTAATGCCGCGAACATGGGCGGCGATGCGACTCTTTATGTGAAGTTGGATAACAAGGACAAGGTTGATAATAATCCAACTGTTGGTGCTGCGGATGATGATGGCGATGATGTTCCAGATGGTTTGGTCTCCAGCGGAGTGAGCAGGTACATCGTGACAGACATCAACGATACTCTTAAAGACAAAGTGGTAAATGGCCAACTAGTAGACAATGGCGGAATAAAAGAAACCGCTCTCATCAACCTTGGCGATCGCACGGAAGACCTCACGGTGATCGGTCTTCGTGGCAACTACAACGCTGTTCTGAAGGTAGATCATGTGGGTACAGATGTTGACTTCGAACTGCAAGGTGGTACCAAAAAGAGCATAGATGGCCCAGTCGGAACTTCAAATATTGGTGAGCTTGAGGCGAGCTACGAATTCCTTGAAGCTCAAGCCGTGGTGACCATTGACCACTCTGTGGCTGGTGACGTTCGTGCATTCAGGGCTTATGGCATTACTGTTAACAATGCAGAAGCCGTTACAATTAATGTTGTTGGCGCAGATGCAACTATCGACAAGATAGCTGGTAATACTGTCGATGCAAATGGTGCCCCTACTGACTTTTTCAAGACATTGACATTCGAATCAGCTCATAATGTTGTTGTCGGCGCTGACCTGCCATCAACAGTGGAAACCGTTGATGCTTCTGCTGTGGAGGGTACTTTTGCTGCGACGGTTGATGCGAAAGGCGACTTCACTTTCGACGGTGCACAAGGTGGCAATACTCTGACCATTGTTCATGAATTTGCACAGGACGCATCTGTCGATATTGATGGTGGTGCGGGGCTTGTCAAGCTCGCGATTGCTGCTGATCTGCATGTTGATTTGAGCGAGGCGACTCTCAATCACGTCAGCAGTATTGTGATCGATGGCGATGCTGTCGCTGATCACACTTCGCTTACCCTGAATTTCAACCAATTGGCAACTATCGGTGCCGCAAATATTACCGTGAAGGACGCTGGTGATCAGGTAATCCTCAACATGGTTGGTCTGGATAATCAACTGTATACTGCTTCTACCCTGGCCACAGGTATTACTCGTGGAGAAGTCACCTTGTTAGACAAGGGTGTGGACGGAGTAGTTACCCTCCATACAGATACTGATCTGACGGGTTTTGACTCGTTGACGGTTCCGAAGGGAATGGTATTGAACCTGAGCGCCAAGCAGTTCGAGCAACTGGGCAACGGCACCATTACTGGCGCAGATAACAGCAACTTCACCGTTAATATCACGGGTCTGACCCAGGCGGATGTGGATAACGGTTTCGATACATCAAATATTACTGCGGCGACGCTCACCATAACTTTGGCCGAAAGCGTCATCTTCCCGGCTGATGACAACGCTGTCGATCCTGCCATCATCACCGACCTGACGGGTGTTGATACCATTATTGTTGGTAACGGCCTGACCTTGACCCTGCCGACCATTATGGACGCAGATGGCAAAGAGATTGTTGGTAGCACTGGCAGCACATTGGTGTTTACGCAAGCCGAGTCAGCGGATAGTACAACCACGATTGATGCCTCCGGCTTTAACGTGGATACCCTGAAGTTTGTGACTTCGCTGATCGGCAGTGGCGTGAATGTGGATCACCTGTTCCAGGATCTTCCTGCGGATGTTCTCAAGGTGATGTACAATGGCACAGGCCAGGTGGTAGCTGAAGATCAGACCTTCGCGATGGAGGCAAAAACCACGACGATGGGTGACATTGTCTTCAACAAAACCGCAAACAACGCTGAAATAGGAAACTTTACTCTGAACCTTAATGGTGGTACTGAGATCACTGGTAACCTGGTGCTGAACACTGATGATGAAAACGGTCAGATCCACAGCCATCTGCAGACGTTGACCATTAATTCGAACGGTACTGAAACGAATCTGTTGACAGGCAAGGCCGGTGCCTTTATTGGTGGCATAACGACCCAGGGTATTGATGACGCGACGACCAACAACCTATTGGATGTGACCATCAATGCTCAACAGACACTGACGATTCGCGATGGCATCACGTTCGAGTCTGTCGTGAATGACAATGAAGTTGCCAAGCTGACCGTCACTGGCAGTGCTGATGTGAATGTTGGCGCGGTTGATACCAGCGATGATGATGTCGACGGCTTGAACGTGGTGAACAGTGGCACAGGAACTTTAAGTCTGACGCTTGATGCGGCCAAGCTTGATCAAGATACAACTGAACCAGCCAACAATGACGCACTGAGTTTTACAGGTGGCCATATTGATTTGACCATTGCTGATTCTGACGGTATTGTTGACACCGTGGACTTGTCAGACGATGTTCTGACGGGTGTCAGCAAGATTACCCTTGGTAATGGTCTTACCACTGGTGGTCTTGGTGGTGATGTGACCCTCACTCAAGCACAATATGAAGCTTTGGGTGCAGCAAACGTGCTGGATGATGGTTTGACAGCTACCTCTGCAGCACTTCGCCTGGTTGAGTTAGGTTCAGCGAAGTTCGACGCAACAACTGCGGCTAATGTTACGGTGTCAAGCATCACGATTGCTGCTGGCAACGTCACACTGAATGCAGCCACGAACCTGACAGGTGTGGGAGAGATTCGTGTACAAGAAGGCAGTACCCTGAACCTGACTGCGGCTCAATTCCAGCAGCTCAAAGGCAACGGTACAATCGTTGGTTTGGATACTGATGATGATGGTACTGTCAGCATCTTCACGGTTAACATTACGAATCTGAAGCAAGCAGATATAGAGCGTGCTGCTGATCCTGCGATCACAGGCGATACAGAGGGATTCGATCTGACGGGCATTACAGGAGGAACGGGCGACAATGCGCCGAAGGTTAGTATCACTCTGGCTGACAGCGCAGTGACGATGGGTAACTATAGCTCTACGGGTGAACTGACACTGTCGTCTACTCTTGGTGTTGCTGATAACCAGGTCGTCGAGTTTGTCTTGGCCAATGGCCAGACCCTGTCGTTTGTAAATTCCACTCAGGCTGATGGCCGTGCTGTGACAGGTGGCACCAACAGCACCGTGATGCTGAAGTTTTCTGAAATGGATGGCACCGATGTTGATGGTCAGATTGATGCTTCTGGCTTCAGTGTGACAACCTTGAAGGCGCTTGCGACCTTTGTCGGTGAACATAATGTTGAAAACCTGCTGCAGAATGTGCCAAGTTCAGTAACTGAATTGTACTATGCTGATTCATTGGATCTGGGCTTTGTCTCCGCAACGAACCGCATTGTGGTGGTCGATACGGCGGTCTCAGTACCAGGCTACCTGATGTACAATGACCTGCAACCAACGCAGGAGGTACGCTCACTCGATTTGACGTTGAGTGGTGGCAGCAAGATTGACGGCAATGTGGATCTCTCCACAACGCTCAAACCAGATGGTGCGACAGACCCAGTTCAGCGTTATCTTGAGTCGGTGACCATCCACTCCACGGGAACGACCACCAACACCATTACCGGGAACCTCACTGCTGAGGATCCGGATGTCGGTCCAAATATTGAAGGTAGTAATATCGAAAACAACTTGCTTAATGTTACGATTGACGCGACCCAGAAGCTTGTCTTGGGTGAATACGACGCGACCACTGGCGCTCACAAATCTGGTGGCGACATCATATTTACTTCAGTAGATGACGCGGCGAGTGCAGCACTTATCATCAAAGGCTCAGCGGCTGTAACGGTGCACGGACTTGATGTAAGTGACAATACCAGCGGTTTTATTGGCACTCCTGACATCCATACGCTGACTATCGACAACCAGGGTACCGGTCAATTCACCGCAACTGGCGGAACGGCTGCGATTGAAGGTTCAATCGAGACTCTGCTGCTCGAGGGTACTGGTGCGATGGCATTTGGTACTAATGCTGTCAATGGCGTTGTTGATGCAGAAGGCGTCTCTTCGGGTACGCTGTCGTCCATTGATGCATCTGGCTTGACTGGTGCATTGGACTTGGGAGTTATTGATAATGTTGATTCAGAGACCTTCACTTTCACGGCTGGCTCTGGCGTGACCAAGCTGACGCTGACGAATGATGATCTTAACGCTACTTATGGCAAGACAGCTCTCTGGAAGTTCGACTTTACCAAGGCCGCAGCAGGCAGTGAGTTCCATCTGAATGATGCGACCCTTAACGCTTTTGGTAATAGTGCTGATTTGGTAGATACCACTACATCGAACACATTAAACATTACGCTTGGTAATAACACCTCGCTGTACATTGATGCCGATACCGACTTTACTCAGCTCGACAGCCTCTTTATTACGCCAGGAAAGACCATTGTTCTTGCCAAGGGTGTGGACTTGATGATGACTGCAGCACAAGCCAGTGACTTGAAGATTATAGCCGCTGCTGACGTTGCTGCTGATGTGCCGCAAGTCCATCTGATTAATCTCGGTACTGCGGTGTATGACTTGAGTGGCATTGCTGCAACGGTTGCAGGCGAAGCATCTCTGGCAACGGGCGACGTAACCCTGGCCAGTGGAACCAACTTGGGTGGCTTCACCGTTCAACTGCTGGCTCAGTCCACTTTTGCTGAAACTCTTGCCGGTCAAACCGTCCGCTTTTCAACAGTGGAGCAAGCAGACAACGCAGTCTCGGTGGTGTTCCCTGATGGCACCGTTGGTGCTTTTGATGGCGTATTGGATCAAACCGGTGGTACTGGCAACAGCAGCACCAATGTTGTCTGGTTGTTCAGCAGCATGACTCCACCGATCGAAACCAGCAAGTACGATCCTGAATTGGGTCGCTTGCTGTTCAATAGCACCTTGGTCAATAGCGTTGGCAATGTCGAGAATATGTTTACGACCCTGCCGAGCACCATTCTGCGGGTTGACTTTGCTACTGCGAGCGCACTCAACATTTTGCTTAACTCCGAAGGGGTCGACCGGACAATGGAGTTCTCCAACTTCACCACGGTTGGCAATCTGACCTACAGCGACATTGTTGGCACGCCAGTGGAACACCTCCACAGTCTGGATATGGTGTTGGGTGGTCAAGTCACTGTTGGCAACGTTTTGATTGATGACCTCATTCCTGCATCAGGTTATAGCCCACTGGGTGCGGATCAATTCACAACGCTGACTATCGACTCTCATCGTGCGTTGACAGGTCGTAATAATGCTTCGATAAACTTGCCAGGAGGCAATCCGAACCAGAACTATCTTGCCTCTGAAACGTATGTCAATAACAACAACGGCATAAGCACTACCGGTGAAACAGCTCTTCCGAACAACATCAACACAGTTGGCAACATTGGTGTTGGTACGTCTAATGGTCTTGACCTGTTGAACGTTAATTTGAACACTTATGGGGTGTCTCTTGTCGGAGGGGTGTCTCTTGTCGGACGTTATAGTGCTGGTGATGGTGCCAACCTCAACGTGGGAACAATCACCTTTGGTACTGCCACAAATAGCTCTCCGGCTATGTTGCGTGTGGATGGAGCTAACGATGTCACCATCGCTTCGGTTGATGCAACAGACGTGCAAATCACAGCCTTGACGGTTGAGTTGTACGATATGAGTGCTGACAGCGACATCAGTGCTTTCTCTGGCATACTGACTCTTCCCGGTGCCAGCCCGGCTTTCAGGATGGGTACTGCTGAAAGTCTGACCTTTACAAACGGTGATGCGGCCAGCGGTACAATTATGCTGGGCAGTGCAAGTAACGCCGGTGTTATCGGCGGTGATTTAAGCATCATCAATGCCTCTCACTTCGACGGTACGTTGAACTTGGGTACTATTGCCCAGATCGACAGCAGTGATGACCTCGGTGCAAACGGTATCAATGATGGAGTGTCTGAAGATGCCTTCCGGTTTATTTCAGGTAACGGAGTTACCACAGCTACGCTGGGTACCGCCAACAGCCTTGCCCCTGCACTTAATGCGGGTAGCCATTGGCTGATTGACTACACCAATGCTGCTGCCACGAGCATGCTGACCATAACCAATACAGTGACCTTCAACGCGGGTGGATTTCTTGACGTCAAGTTGAACAACAGCAAGCTGGTTATCAGTGGTGCTGTGAATCTAAGCGTTCTTGGTACTGGGCTTACCATATCGGGTGGCTCTGTTCAGGTAGGAGCTGGTAATGCTTTGACTCTGACTGCTACTCAAGCCAACGGTTTGACCATTGACGGTGCTGGTACGATCAACATCGTAGGTCAGTACACCAGCGGTCAGAGTTTCGACAACATCGACGTTGCTGTGATCAATCTGGCTGGTATTACCGGTCTTGTCGCTGGCACGAGCTCTGTGGCGTTGAATCTCGCGGGCGAGTCTGGTCAAAACCACACCATCACTGGTTCTGGCCCTGCAGATAACATTGTGGGTGATACGGGTGCAGACAGCATCGCGGGCGGCCTCGGTAACGACAGCATCACTGGTGGCGCAGGTGCCAACACTATTGACGGTGGTGCAGGCGACGATACGTTGGTATTTGCATCTGCTGCTGAACTGAACGGTAATGCTACCGTGATCGGTGGCGCCAATGTCGACACGATCCATGTTGACGGTGCTGATCGAACCTTGATTGACACCAACTTTGCAAAAGTGAATACGGTGGAGAACCTGGCGCTCGATGGCACAGGAGCTCAAAAGGTTACTCTGGGAGTTAATACCAATGCTGCCTTTGCCAATGGAATCACAATCACGGCTCCGAATGCTGCAACGCTGCACGTGGACGGAGTACTATCGACCGTGGCGGTCACTGCGACCGGTACGGCCCTCAATGACACGCTGATCGGTGGCTCCGCTGCTGACAGCCTGAACGGCGGAGGTGCAGGTGCAGACAGTATCATCGGTGGCGCTGGCAATGACACCATCGTCGGCGCTCAGGGTGCCGCACTGATCGATGGCGGTGCGGATGTTGACCTGCTGCAACTTGGCGCTGATTTTAACGATACTACAAATAATCAGATCTCCAACATCGAAACGGTTGCTCTTACCAAAGGCGGCCTTACGGTTTCTATGGATGCGCAATCGGAAGCTCTCGCCATTAACGGCTATGTGGGTTATGCTCCGCTGACCGGTGTTGCGACGCAAGGCACTGCCACTACCGCAGAGACCACAACATTCACCGTGACGCAAGTCATGAACGCAGGTGACTCTTTGACCATCAACGGCTTTACGGTCACTGCGGCAGCAGACGGCTTCACTGCGGCCCAGGTAGCCAGCGTATTCCGAGGAGACGCGGTTGCTGGACTGACTTTGCAGACTTTGCTGCCGGTTCCTCTTGGTATTTGGCCGGTTGTAGCGCCAGGTGGCACGGGTGCTACAGTGACCTTCACCAACACCTCACCCGGCGATGTGACGGATTTCACTGGCTCCATCGGTGGCCAGGGATCGTCCATTATCGGTGGTTCTGGCGCTGACATTATCACTGGCGGCAACGGGAATGACATCCTGACCGGCGGTGCAGGTGTTGACAGTATCCTCGCTGAAGCTGGCAACGATACACTTGTGGGCGCCCAGGACGATGCACTGCTCGACGGTGGCGCAGGTGCCGACGTGTTGCATGTTGGTGCGAACTTTAACGATGTTTCCAATGCTCAAATCGTCAACATCGAAACGGTGACACTGAACGGCTCGGCGGGCCAGACAGTGTTGCTTGATGCACAGATTGAAGCGTTGACGATCAATGCCAGTGCTAATGGTTCCACAATCGAGGGTGGTTCTGGCAACGACACCATCAACGGTGGCGGCAGTGCCGACAACCTTACTGGCGGTGCAGGTGCAGACAGTATTCTCGCGGGTGGAGGTGACGACACCATCGTAGGTGCCCAGGACGATGCACTGCTCGACGGTGGCTCGGGGAATGATTTGCTGCAGATTGGCGCTAATTTCAACGATATCAACGATACAAAGATTTCCAATATCGATATGGTTAAGCTGACGACCGCAGGCCTGACTGTTTCTCTTGACGCGCAGAGCGAAAATTTGACTATCAATGCCTTTGCGAACTACGCTCCAGTGAATGGCGTGAAGACTGAGGGCACGGCTGGTACGCCTGAGTCGACCACCTTCACACTGGCGAATGTCATGGATATGGGTGAGTCGCTGACCATCAATGGTCTGATCGTCACTGCGACCGACGATGGTAACACTGCGGCTGAAGTAGCCAGTGTGTTCCGTGGTGCCGCAGTGGCAGGTTTGACGCTTACGGGTGCTTCCGGTACTCCGACAGGCTGGACTGGTGCAGCGGTTGGTGGTGCAGGGGCCACGGTGACCTTCACCAACACGGCAAATGGCAACGTGACCGATTTTATCACCTCGGTTTCTGGCCTTGGTGCGACAATCACTGGCGGTTCCGGTAGTGACACAATCACCGGCAGCAACGGCAACGACAGCTTGATTGGTGGTGCAGGTGTCGACAGTATCCTCGCGGGTGCTGGCAACGATACACTTGTCGGCGCTCAGGATGATGCATTGCTCGACGGCGGCGCAGGTGCTGACGTGTTGCATGTTGGTGTGAACTTTAACGATATCAGCGATGCACAGCTCAATGCTATCGAAACGGTGACATTGACGGCTACTGGTTTGATCGTCTCTCTGGATACACAGAGTGAAGGTTTGACCATCAACGGTTTTGCAACTGGCGTATCAACCATCACTGGCGGTTTCGGTAACGACACCATCTTCGGTGGCTCCGGCAACGACAGTCTGACCGGTGGCGCTGGTTCTGACACCTTCCACGTGGACGCTGGTTCTGACACTATCTCAGACCTTGCTACGGGTGACATCCTGCTGGTAACTGCAGGTGCGACAGCGACGGCCAACAACGTAGCCGCATTTGTGGCTACAGTTGCTACATCCAATGCTGGTAATGCTACGGTAAATGCCGAAACGGCTGGTGGAAACATTAATGTGGCTCTGGCGACAGGTGCCAACGGCTTTGCGCTTAATGGTGGTGTAGCTGCCAATACGCTTATTGGTAGTGCCAATGCTGACACAATCACTGGCGGTGCAGGTGCTGACACAATCACTGGCGGTGCAGGTGCTGACAGTATCCTTGCGGGTGGAGGTGACGACACCATTCTGGGTGCTCAGGATGATGCATTGCTCGACGGCGGCACGGGGAACGACTTGCTGCAGATTGGCGCTAACTTTAACAATATCAACAATACACAGATTGCCAATATCGAGATGGTTAAGCTGACGACCGCAGGCCTGACTGTTTCTCTTGACGCGCAGAGCGAAAATTTTGCCATTAATGCCTTTAAAAACTACGTTCCAGTGAATGGAGTAAAGACCGATGGCACGGCTGGTACGCCTGAGTCGACCACCTTCACACTGGCGAATGTCATGGATATGGGTGAGTCGCTGACCATCAATGGTCTGATCGTCACTGCGGCCGACGATGGTAACACTGCGGCTGAAGTAGCCAGTGTGTTCCGTGGTGCCGCAGTGGCAGGTTTGACGCTTACGGGTGCTTCCGGTACTCCGACAGGCTGGACTGGTGCAGCGGTTGGTGGTGCAG